>CAXTPM010000171.1:0-3617 GCA_964245865.1 uncultured Fimbriiglobus sp.
TCGCCGTAGTCCCACTCCACGAGGTCCGCGTCCACGTCCGCCTCCGGGTAGCCGGCCAAGTCGCAGGTGCGCCGCGCGCGGATCAGAGGGCTGGTGAACACGGCCGCGAACGACTGCCGGCGCAGGCGCGCGCCCAGTGCGAGGGCGTTCCCCTCGCCCTTGGGGGTGAGCGGGATGTCGCTCAGGCCGGTGTGCTGGCCCGAGAGGCTCCAGGCGGTCTCGCCGTGGCGCGCGAGTGTCACCGTCGGCGTCGGCTTGGCGGTCGTCACGGCGTCGTCTCCGGCGATCATCGGCGGGGGTGACGGTCAGACTAGGTGCCGAGCGACGGCGCGGCCAGCCCGACCCGGCCGAGGAACTCCGCCACCTCCCGCGCGTACTCGGCTGCGTTGGCCGGGTGGACGCTGTTGTGGTCGCCGCGCGGCAGTAGTGCCAAGCGCTTGTCGGACCCGCCAGCCCAGGCGTGCAGGCGCTCGCCGTGCGACGGCGGCACCAGGCGGTCTTGGAGCGCGTGCAGCACCAGCAGCGGCCCCGTGTACGACGAGAGCTTCGCGCGGTGGTCGAACGGCGAGAGCCGCGCCAGCAGCCCGGCGAGCGGCGCGAACAGCACCAATTCCGGCAGGCTGGCGATGCCGCTTTCGAGAATCAGCCCGCCGAGCGCGGGAAGCCGGCGGGCGAGTTCGATGGCGTACAGGCTCCCCAGCGAGCGCCCGAAGGCGACCACGCGCCCCGGCGGCACCCCGAGTGCGGCCACGACCGCCTCGCCGTCGGGCAGCATCGCCGCCAGCGCCGCCGACCCGGTCGATGCTCCGTAGCCGCGGTACTCGGCGAAGCAGACGTTCACGCCCAGGCCCGTGAACCACGGGCCGAGGTGCCGGTCGCACTCCTCGGCGAGTTCGCCGTTGCCGTGGAAGTGCAGCACCGTGAGGGCTTCGGGGCCGTGCGGACTACGGAGGAAGCAGCCGAGGCGCGTGCCGTCCGGGAGATCGACGGGGAACGTGGGCGCGACCGAGCCGGGGCGCGGGTGGAACGCCAGGCGGCTGACGGGGGTGGAGTCCCAGGGCATCACACGTCTCCGAGGCGTGCCTCGAGTTCCGCCCGTACCCGGCGCAACTCCGCGTCCGGCCCGCCGTCCCACGGGGCGACCGGCACCCAGTGTGCCCGCTGGTCCGGCCGCACCCAGCCGGCGTCGTCATCGACTAGCACGATCTCCTCCGGCGCGGCGCCCGGCACGAACGCGAGGTCTTTGTACTCGCCCGTCCAGTCGATGAACTCCAGCCGTTCCAGCATTCCATTCGGCAAGTGACTGGCCGCGTCGAGGTCGTCTAGAACTTCGCGCGCGTCGGCCACTTCGACGGTGGTGAAAATCGCCACGCGCGCGAAGCGCTCGTGGCAGAACGCCAGGAACTCGGCGAGACCGGGGCGCGGGCGGGCGCTGTTGGCGTCGTCGATCAGGGTGCGCTCCAAGTCGAGCGCGACGACGGAGGGGGGCATGGGCGATTCCCGGCGGCGTAGAGCTTCCGACTCACACCGCCAGCACCGCCCGGAAGCGCACCTTGCCGCTCTTGACGTGCTCCACAGCCGCGTTCACGTCCTTCAGGGCGAAGCCCTCGACCATCGGCTTGACACCCGTGCGCGCGGCGAACTCCAGCATCTTCAGCGTGTCCGACGGGGCGCCGGCACTGCCGCCGGAAACCGATTTCTCGGGGATGATCGGGAACGCGGGGAATCGGATGTCGCTCTCGGGCAGGCCGCAGATCACCAGGCGACCCTGGGGCCGCAGGGCCGCGACGTACTCGCCCCACGGCACGTCGGCCGAGACGGTGCTGATGATGAAGTCGAACGAGTTCGCGGCCTGCTTCAACTCGTCGGTCCCCTTGGTGGCGATGAAGCGCGTCGCCCCCAACTTCTTGGTGTCGGCGTCTTTGGAGTGCGTCGAGGAAATCGCCGTGACCTCGCAGCCCATCTTGGCGAGGAACTGCACCGCGATGTGCCCCAGCCCGCCGACCCCCACCACCGCCGCCTTCATCCCGGCCGTGACGCCGTAGTGGAGCATCGGCGTGAACACAGTGGTGCCCGCGCACATCAGGGGGCCGACTAGCTCGCTCGCCAAACCGTCGGGCAGCGGCACGGCGAACTTCCAGTGGCAGCGCACCGATTCCGCCCACGCGCCGCGGTGGTTGACGATCGTCCCCTGGTTGCCGGCGCAGAGGTGTTCTCTGCCAGTGGCGCACCACTCGCAGTGCTGGCACGAGCCGCACTGCCAGCCCACGCCGACGCGCATCCCCACTTTCAGGTGGTCGCTCACGTTCGGGCCGAGCGCCGCTACCGTGCCGACGGCCTCGTGGCCCGGCACGATCGGGTACGTCGTCATGCCCCAGTCGTTGTCGATCATCGCCAAGTCACTGTGGCACACACCGCAGTGCGTGACCTTCACCTCGACCTCGTCGGCGCCGAGCGGGCCGGGGTCGAAGTCGAACGCCTCGAGCTTGGCGTGCGGGGTTTTAGCGGCGTAGCCTTTGATGGTCATGGTAAGAGCCTCGGGGGATTCGGACTCCCCGATGATAGCCCGCCGCGACCCCGCCGTGCTACCCGTTCGGATGCACGGCGTTGCCCGGCTCGCCGGGGTTGTGCTTGGAGTGCTGCGGCATGTTGCCGTCGGACTTGCCCTGCTTGCGGAGAACCGCCGGGTCGTTCTCGTTGAAGCCCGAGTGCGTGCCCCCGGCGGGGTTGGCCTCGTCGCGGCCGCGGGTGCGGGCCTCCGACGGGCTGGGCGAGCGGTTGCCGGACTCGGTGCTGATGACTTCGGCGTCGGTCGCGTCGGTGTCGTCGCCGCGCTGGCGGGTCTTGCCGACGCCGGCGCTGTTGTTTACTTCCGGCCCGGCGGTGCTGCCCACGCGCGCCTCGGAGGGCATGTGGTTCGGGTCGATGAAGTCGGCCGGATTGCCCGGCTGGGTGCCGCCCTTGAGGCCGCTGGTGTCGCCCTCGATCGGCTGGGCGTTGTAGTCGCTGGTCTTGTTCTTACTCACGGCTCGGCTCCGGGAAATGAGGGGGCAGCGGGGTGGCGGTTGCAAGCGGCGGGCCGAAGTCGGGGAAATCGACCGCCCCGGCGGCACCGGGGTTGCAACACACCCCGCCGACTTTCAACCCCGAACCGGAGACGACCATGTCCAGCAAGCACCACGGTGGCCCGGCCCCGATCCCCCCCGGCAACCGCCCGCACAACGGCTCGCAGCAGGGGGCCGGCGCCGGCGGGCCGGCCGGCGGCGACGAGGCCATTCCCTACGAAGATAGTGACAAGTTCCAGGAGCAAGACCCCCAGCGCCGCATCGGCAACTACGAGCAGCGCGGCGAGCACTCGATCCAGCAACCGAGCCAGCTCAACGACGGCGCACACGGCGGGCACGGGGGCCGCAGCAAGGAGTAGCGCGCCCGCCCAGCCGGCGGCTGTCGGGACTCTCCGCGAAGGCCCGCCCCCCCGCCGACCGCGCATGCAGCAGGTCCACCGCATGCAGCACCGCCAGCGCATTCAGCACGACGCCTGCGCCCAGCACCCACAGCACGGCCTGCCTGGGCGTCGGCGCCAACCGTGCGAACGCGACTAGCGCCACCACCCACAG
>CAXTPM010000171.1:3627-9261 GCA_964245865.1 uncultured Fimbriiglobus sp.
CGACCCATTCGACTCCTACTCTGTCTGCTAGAGGATCGGGGGGAGCAAACGGTGGGGGCGGGGGCGAGCGACATGGCCGGGCCGGAGAACGGGCTGACGAAACTCGAGGCCATGCTCCCCATCCCCGCGCGGGTCGAGGGGGGCCGCTCCGAGCCGGTGAGTTACGGCGAGGCCGAGGCCGAGGTCCACGCGGGCACCGAGTTGGAGCAGGCCGGGGCGATGGAGGCGATGGCCCACGCTGCCACCCTGCCGCTCGCCGAAGAGTTCGACCGCGCTTGCGCCCACTGCCAGCGCTGCGAAGTGGTGCCCCGGCCGCTCGCCGGGCCTGGCACACTACACGTCAACCTCCCCCACACCCACACCCTCGGCAAAGTTCTTACCTGGGCGGTGCGCAGCGAGCTGCGCTACACCCGCGACGAGGGTACACTCCTGATCGACATCGGCGACGAGGGGCCGGACGGCGCGCTGGGCCAACTTTCGGCGCTGCTGACCAAGACCGAGGCGCGCGACACGCGCGTCCTGTTCCAGCACGCCGACGAGCCGCTGCGCCCCGACTCGTACTTCCGCATCGAGCCGCTGGCCGCGATGCTCGACCGGCAGGGGAGCGCGTGGCTGTTAGAGTTACTGCGTGCCGACCGGATGACCTCGCACTTCCAGCCGATCGTCAACGCCGCCGACGGGCGGGGGTTACACGCCTACGAGTGCCTGATGCGCGGCGAGCGCGACGGGCGGGTGGTGATGCCGGGGCCGATCCTGGACGCGGCGCGGCGCGGCGACCTCGTGTTCCAGGTCGATCAGGCCGGGCGCAAGGCGGCGGTCCACGCGGCGGTCGAGCACTCCCTCACCGCGTGCAAGGTGTTCATCAACTTCACGCCGAACGCGATCTACGACGCCGCGTACTGCCTGGACAGCACCGTGCGCATGATCGACGACGGGGGGCTGGAGCGCAAGCGCGTGGTGTTCGAGGTGACCGAGTCCGAGAAGCTGCCGGACATGGAGCACCTCGTGCAGATCGTGAACTTCTACCGCGAGAAGGGCTTCGGGGTGGCGCTGGATGATGTCGGCGCGGGCTACGCCTCGCTCCAAGTCCTGCTCGGCCTCAAGCCCGACTACGTGAAGCTCGACATGAGCCTGGTGCGCGGTGTCCACGCCTCGCCGCACCAGGCGGTGGTTCTGCGCAAGCTGATCGAAGCGTGCCGCGAGATGAACCTCTGCACGGTCGCGGAGGGCGTCGAGACGCGCGCGGAGTTCGACTGGGTGCGCGAGCACGGGGTTGATTACGTGCAGGGGTACTACTTCGCGCGCGCGGCCAGGGTGCCGCCGTCGGGTCCGTGGTCGGGGGAATCGGCGGGCCGCGTCGGCCTGGCCTAGCCCGGCACGCGGCGTGCAACCCGTCGCGGCAAGTCTCCGCCTCCCGCCACTCCACCCCTCCCCGCCATGCTCGACCTCCCCCGCGTGCCGAAGCCCGTCACGCGCCAGGCCCACGGCCTCATCGACTACGCCTACGTCTCGGCCGTGGCGCTCGCGCCCGAACTCGTCGGCTTCGAGGACGACGCCCCGCAGGCGACGAACCTCGCGGCCCTCATCGCCGGCGGCGCGCTCGTCACCACGCTGATGACGCGGGCCGAGTGGGGTCTGGTCGGCGTCGTGCCGTACCGCGCGCACCTCAAGGCCGACGTGGCGGTGAGCGTCCTGGCCCTGGCGTCGCCGTGGCTGCTGGGGTTCGCCGACAAGCCGGCGGCGCGGAACACGCTGCTGGCGATCGGCGCGTTCGGCCTCGCGGCCGTGGCACTGTCGCAGACGGACGAGATGCCGGCGCGCTAGGGGATGCTGAGGTCGTCGCACGCCTTCTCGTAGCTCGCCTCCAGGTCCAGCGGCAAACAAAAATCGTCGGCGAGCCACAGCGGGAGTGTCGGCAGGCGTTGGACCATCCGGCCACCCCGCGCCGGGTCCGAGCGCCGCTACGCCAAGTCGAACAGCATGACCTCCGCCCCGCTGCCCGCACCGACTAGCTCGACGCCCTCCCCCTCGACGGCCAGGCCGTCGCCCGCGCCGAGCGCGGTGCCGTTGGCCGTGGCGTGGCCGCGCAGCACTTGCAGCCAGCCGGCGCGGCCGGGGGAGAACTCGCGCCGCAGCGCCCGGCCGTCCGGCAAGTCCGCGAGCCAAATGGAGGCGTCCTGGCGGATCGACAGCGACCCGTCGCGCCCGTCGGGCGAGGCGACCAGTTGCCACTGACCCGCGCGCCCGGCGGGGTCGAACGCCTTCTGCTCGTAGCCGGGTTCCAGCCCCTCCCGCTCCGGCGTGAGCCAGATTTGGTAGAAGTGGACCGGGGCGGCGGCCGACGGGTTGAACTCGCTGTGCTGGAGGCCCGTGCCGGCGGTGATGCGCTGGAACTCGCCGGGGCGCAGGGTCGCCTCGTGCCCCAAACTATCCGCGTGCGCGAGTTCGCCCTCGAGCACATACGTCACGATTTCCATGTCGCGGTGGCCGTGCGCGCCGAAGCCCATCCCCGGCGAAACGCGGTCCTCGTTCATCACGCGCAAGCTGCGGAAGCCCATGTGCCGCGGGTCGCGGTAGCCGGCAAAGCTGAAGGTGTGAGCGGTCTTCAGCCAGCCGTGGTCGAAAGAGCCGCGCGCGGCGGCGGGGCGGACGGTGAGCATGGTCGGACTCGATTGCAGGGGTGTCTGGGCGAAGGTTGGACGGGGCGAGGGCGCCGGGGGATTCGCGGCGGCTCAGTCCGCGAACAGCGCGTTCAGCCCCTCGGCGTAGGTCGGGTGCGCGAACAGCCCGTCGCGCAGTTGCGCCGCCGTGACGCCGCCCAGCATCGCAATGCCGATCATTGAGGCGATCTCGCCGCCGTCGTCGCCGAGAATCGCGGCGCCCAGAATCCGGCCGGTGCCCGCCTCGGCCACCGCCTTGGCTAGCCCGCGCGCCTCGCCGGTCTCGACTGCGCGGGCGATGTGGGCCATCGGGATCGAGTAGACGCGCACCCGGTGGCCGGCTTGGCGCGCCTCGGCCTCGCTCAGTCCGACGCGGCCGAGTTGGGGGTCGGTGAACACGGTGTACGGCGCCACGCGCCCGGCGGTGGTGCGGTTCGCCTTGCGCAAGAGGTTGTCGCGCAAAATCTGGTTGTCTTGGTGCGCGACGTGGGTGAACTTCGGCCCGCCATTGACATCGCCGACGGCGTAAATGCCGGCGACGCTGGTCTCGAAGCGGTCGTTCACGGCCACCGTGCCGTCGTCGCGCGTGGCGACCCCGGCGGCGGGCAGGTTCAGGCTCTCGACGTTGGGCACCTGCCCCGTCGCCAAGAGCAGGTGCGAACCGGCGCGGGTGTGGCTCGCCCCGTCCGACTCAAACGCGACTTCCACGCCGCCGGGGGTCGCCCGCACGCCGGTGGCCTTAGCGCCGAACACGACTTCGATGCCGTCCTCGCGCAGAATGCCGGCGAGCACGTCGGCAATGTCGGCGTCCTCGCGCGGCAGGAGTTGCCGGCCGCGCGTCACCACCGTCACCGCGCTGCCGAAGCGGCGGAACATCTGCCCGTACTCCGCCGCGATGTACCCGCCGCCCAAGATCAACAGGTGCTCGGGGACTGCTTCGAGGGCGAGAATCGAGGTCGAGTCGAGCGCCTCCACGGAGTCGAGGCCGGGCAACTCGGGCCGCGCGGGGCGGCTCCCGGTGTCGATCACGACGGTGCCCGCGCGCAAGACGCGCTCCCCGCCGTCGTTGAGGCGCACGGCCACCGCCTCGGCGTCGAGGAACCGCGCCTCGCCCCGAATCAGTTCGAGGTTCTTGGCAGCGGTCAGCTTCCTCTCGCTGCCCGCGCGGAAGGCGTCCATGATGCCCTCGCGCCGCCGCCGGACTTCGGCGAAGTCCACCGACACGGTCCCCGTGCGCACCCCGAACTCGGCGGCGCGGCGGGCGACTTCCGCGACCTTCGCGCTCGCCACCATCGCCTTGGTGGGCGTGCAGCCGACGTTGAGGCAACTGCCGCCGATGCGTCCGCGCTCGACGAGCGCCGCGGACCAGCCCGCGACGGCGAGCGAGCGGGCGAGCGGGTTGTTGGCCTGCCCCGCGCCGATTAGGATGGCGTCGAACTTGTCCACGCGAGTTCCCCGAAGCGGCGCGGCTCTCCGGCGGAGTCGCACGGGGAACGATACGGACATCGGCGGCGCCCGGCGACCGGCTCAGCCCCCCGCGCCCGCCTGCAGCCGCCCCAACACTTCCAGCGCCTCGGCCGCGCGGTCGGCCGGCACGAACAGGTGGTCGTGGCGGCACGCGGCCACCACGTTGCAACTGATGCCCGCCCCGGCGAGCGATCCGGCCACCGCGGCCGTGAGGCCGACCGCCGCGAGTGGAGAGTGGACTGTCAGCGTGATCTGGGCCGCGCGGAACCCAGGGGCTAGTCCGAGTGCTTCGGCGTCCTCGACCGGCAGAATGACCGTGTCGCCCTCGGCCTCGCGGAACCAGCCGATCGCGCCGGGCGGCGCGGCCATGCCAGACGGTAGGACGCAGAATGCGAACTCGCCGGGCTCGAGTTCGGGCCGCAGGGAGCGCAGCAGTTCGGCGAGGTCGGCGATGGGGGCGGGCACGGCCTCTCCGTTACTGCTTGTGCTCGGGCACCAGTTCGAAGTCGCCGCTCATGCCGCGGTTGTCGAACCAGGTGCCCACAATCCGGCCGTCGTCGTTGGCGCGGCCGACATGTAGGCTGACGTAGCCGTTCGGACCTTCCTGGCGCAGCGACACGACGGGGGTATCGCCGGCCGCGCCGCCGCCGGAGATTTCGCCGCTGATGTGGTGATTTTCGTAGGCGGTCTCACGCGGGGCATCGGGGCCACCGAGGATGCGGTTGCTACGCACCGCGAGGCGCCAGAACGCCTGACCGTGGGCGCCCAGGCCGCCGCTGAGTTCGGTGTCGTGGCGAAACACCCACACGGCATTCGAGGTCAGGAAGCGCACCCCAGCGCGCCCTACGATCGGCTGCGGGGGTGGGGGCGCCGGCTGGGGGGAGGCCGGGACCGACGGGGACGGCATCCGGCCGGGCAGGGTCGGAGCCGGGGGCGGCGCGACCGGCAACGGCAGGCCACCCGGCGCCGGCGGCGGGGGCGGCACCCCGTCCGGCCCGTCGGCGAGCATCGACCGCGCCGCCAGCCCGACCGACAGGCCGACCAGGAGTACCAGCGTGAGCTTCCGTGCCATGACTCGGCTAATCCTTTCGCACCAGGGAACCGAAGGCCGCACGACCGGCCGAGTCGCAGGGTAACGCGCGGGGCGGCGCGGTGCAAGGGCGCCGACACTCAAACCGCCGCCCGGAGCGCGGCACGGCAGTTGCTAGACTTCTGCGCGCCGGGCCACCCCGGCCACCAACCCAACGGAGTTCCAATCATGACTAGCCCCGGCCCTTCGGGTGCCACGCATAGTCCCGACACCAGTGCCAACCCTTCGCCGACCTTCCACGCCGCCGCGGAGGGGACTTCCAACATCGTCGGCCTCTTGGGCGGCATCCTCGAAGACACCACGACGCTGATTAAGCAGCAGCTCACGATGGCGTCTCAGGAGATCAAAGAAGACCTTGGCCGCACCGCCACGGGGGCGAAGTACCTCGGCCTCGGCGCGTTCCTCACCGGCCTGGGG
>CAXTPM010000172.1:0-9225 GCA_964245865.1 uncultured Fimbriiglobus sp.
GCCGCAGCCGGCCGGGGAGCGCGTCGGCGGCTTCGAGCGCGGCCCGCGCCCCGGAGGCGCCGGCCCCGGCCGGGGCGGACCCCCGCCGCGCGACCGCGGCTACCCGCGCCCGCCGATCCAGGAGATTTTCAAGCGCGGCCAGGAGGTCGTGGTCCAGGTTATCAAGGAGGCCATCGGCACCAAGGCGCCCAACCTCTCGACGTTCATCAGCATCGCCGGCCGCTACCTGGTACTCATGCCGAGCCTGAACCGGGTGGGGGTGTCGCGCAAGATCGAGGATGTCGATGCGCGCAAGCGCCTGCGCACCATCATGACCAAGCTGAACCCGCCCAAGGGCGTGGGGTTCATCGTCCGCACCGCCGCGACCGAGCGCAACGAGTCGGAACTCAAGAACGACCTCGCGTACTTGTTGCGCCTGTGGGAAGTAGTCGCGCGGCGCATCCAGAAGGTGCCGGCGCCGGTGGAGATTTACCGCGAGTCGGACATGATTACGCGCACGATTCGTGATAACTTTACGCCGGACATCGAGACGATTATTGTGGACGAGGAGACCGCGTTCAACCACGCGGCCGAGTTCCTGCAAGTCGTGATGCCGCGCTTCGCCAACCGCATCAAGTATTACGCCGACACCGAGCCGCTGTTTATTAAGTACCGGATCGACGAGGAGATCGCTAAAATCAACTCGAAGCGCGTCGAACTGCCGCTGGGCGGGTCGATCATCATCGAGCAGACCGAGGCGCTCGTCGCAATCGACGTGAACAGCGGCAACTTCCGCGCGGACAACAACGCCGAGGAGACTGCGTTCCAGGTCAACACCATCGCCGCGAAGGAGATCGCGCGGCAGTTGAGGTTGCGCGACCTGGGCGGCGTGATCGTCAACGACTTTATTGACATGCGCAGCGAGGCCCACCGCCGCAAGGTGGAGGAAACCCTGCTCACGGCACTCAAGCGCGACAAGGCGCGCACGAAAATCTTGCGCATCTCGCAGTTCGGCATCATCGAGATGACGCGGCAGCGCATCCAGACGAGTCTCAAGAAGCGCATCTTCCACGAGTGCCCGCACTGCAAGGGTTCGGGGCACGTCAAGACCAACGAGACGATGGGCATCGAGGTGATGCGCGTCCTGCAACTCGCCGCGCACCGCACCCCGGCCGTCACGAGCATCAGCGTCACCGTGCAGTCGGACGTGGCGTTCTACCTGCTCAACAAGAAGCGCCAGGAGATCGCCGCACTCGAAACGCGCGCGAGCATGGAGGTGCAGGTGGTCGGCCAGTTGCACGCCACGCCGGACCTGCTGGAAGTGAAGTGCCTGGACAGCAACGGCAACGAGGTGCGCCTGTTCCAGCCCGCCGCGCCGCCGGCGCGCTACGGGCGCCAGGGGGCGGGGCGGTAGGACGGTAAGTGCAGAATGCAAAGCGCAAAGTGCAGAATGGAAAAGCGAATCTCTTCCATTCTGCACTTTGCATTCTACACTCTGCACTTCCCGTCCTACTTCCGCGGCCGAATCTCCGCAATACTCAGGTCCGATGTCGTGACGCGGTCGGGCTTCATCAGGAACGGCCCGCGCTCGGCGTAGGATTCGCCGCTGTACTTCGCGGTGACTTCCCAGGTGCCGTAAATCGAGCCTTCGCCGTCGGGCTGGCCCCGGTAATGCACGCGGTGCTTGCCGAGGTACTGCTTGACGAGTTCGACGCGGCCGTCGGGGTGGTACTCGCCCCGCACGACGAACGGGCCAATAATGTCGGCGCCGCCGCCGGTGACGAGTCCCGAGTCGAAGTGCAACTCGAAGGCGCGCATCTCCTGGCGCCCGTGCCGCGGCTGCACCCAGAACCCCAGCCACAATCCCGACGCGTACATGGCCAATTCCCCGAGTCTCACGCCGATTCTTGCCCTGCCTGCCGCGGCCGGAGTGCCGGTCGCCGCCGCGGGGGTGCGCCCCCCCGCGAGTGTTCGCCCGTATGTGTTCAGTATTTGCGGCTGCGTATTTTTCGCGGTCATGGGCCTGCTGACGCACTTCCTGAACCAGCCGGCCGAACCCGGCGGTCAGCCGCGCGTGGCGTGGCCGGTGGTGGCGTGCGTGCGCAGCGTGGTCGCCACAATCCTCGCCGCCGCCCTCACTTGGGCCGTCGGGGCGCGGTTCGTAGTGCTGAAGCCCCGCGTGATGTGGGTCCGCAGTCTGGCCGGCAGCACGAGTATGATGGCGACATTCTACGCGCTCGCCCGGCTCCCGACTTCGGACGTGCTCACGCTCACGAACACATCGCCCGTGTGGGTGGCAATCCTGTCGTGGCCACTGTTGCGCGAGCGGCCGGGGCGGGGCGTCTGGCTGGCGGTACTCGTCGCGGTGGCGGGGGTGGCGGCGGCGCTCCAGCCGAGCGGACGCGCGGCCGATGTCGCGCCCGCCGTACTCGCGCTCGTCGCGGCGTTCTTCACCGCCGTGGCGATGCTCGGACTGAACCGACTCGGCAACCTGCACCCGTTCGCCATCGTCACCCACTTCTCGGCGGTGTCGGCGCTGTTCGGGCTAGTGGGCTGGCTGATGGCGAGTGAACTCGGCGTCGGTATCGACGCCCCCGGCGACCCCGACTGGGCGCGCAACCCCGCAGTCTGGCTCGGCGTGGTCGGGGTCGGCACGACGGCGTTTCTGGGCCAAGTGTTTCTCACACTGGCATTCAGCCGGGGCGTCGCCACGCGCGTCTCGGTGGTCGGACTCACCCAAGTCGCAATGGTGATGCTCGGCGAGCAACTGCTGGGGTGGAAGGACATCACGCCAATGGGTGTGCTCGGCACCGCGATGGTGCTGGGACCGACGGCGTGGCTGATGCTGCGCCGCAAGCGGGTGGGGGACGAGGGGTGAAATCGGCTGGTGCCTCGGTCGGCCGAGTCTGATACGCTGAGTGGGGACTGGGGCGCCGGCAGCCGCCGAGCACGTCGCGCCCTCTCTCCATCCTCTCGCCGGGAGTCCGCCGTGCCCGACACCCCCCTCCCGCCCCCACCCGTCGCCGATGGGCCGCTGCTGTCGAGCGAGTTTTTGCGCCGCCTGGAGCAACTCGAACTCGCGTCCAAGAAAATCCTGCTGGGGCGCCTCAAGGGCGACCGCCTCAGCCGCCGCAAGGGGCGCGGCAGCGAGTTCGCCGACTACCGGCCGTACACCGTCGGTGATGATTTACGCTTCCTCGACTGGAACCTCTACGGCCGCGTCGAGAAACTGTTCCTGCGGCTGTACCGCGAGGAGGAGGACTTGCACGTGTACCTCATCGTGGATGTCTCGAAGTCGATGGAGTACGGGAGTCCGTCGAAGTTGCGCTACGCCAAGCAGATGGCCGCGGCGCTCGGCTTTATTGGCCTGACGAACATGGACCGCGTGGCAATCATGCCGATCGGCGGCAACCTCACCGGCGCCCCGCCGGTGTTCCGCGGCCGGGCGAACCTGTGGCGGATGCTGCGGCACCTCGAAGACTCTCAGCCGGCGGGCGGGGTGGTCGATTGGAACGCGACCCTGAAGCGCTTCAGCCGGCTGGCGAGCGGGCAGGGGGTGGCGGTGGTACTCAGTGACTTCCTCGACAAAGACGGCTACGAGGAGGGGTTGCGCTACCTGACCGCGCGCAGTTTAGATGTGTACGCGATCCAGATACTCGCGCAGGAAGAGATCGACCCGGCGTTCACCGGCGACCTGAAGTTGACCGATCTGGAGGACGGCGACGAGGCCGAAGTCACCATCAGCGCGCCGCTGTTGGAGCGCTACAAGGCCACACTCGACGCGTTCCGGGGGCAGTTGCACCAGTTCTGCACGAAGCGCGGGATGCAGTATCTATTTACGAGTAACCAGGTGCCGTTCGAGAAACTGGTGCTGGGGTACTTGCGCAGCCGGGGGCTGGTGCGCTAGTCGGAGTCGCCGGGGGTTCGGGCGCGGCCTACCCCCGATCCGACGCCGTGTCGGTCGCCGCGCCGCTCGCCGCCCCGGCCGCGCCGGACCACTGCCAGCCGCTAATTTCCGGCAGATCGACGCCGTGCTCGCGGATGTATCGAGTGTGTTCGGCCAACTTCGCGCGCACATAGTCGGTGAAGTGGCCGGCCCGTGCGGCCAGGCCGGGAACGCGCTTGACCACTTCGAGGGCGAGGTGGAAGCGGTCGATCTCGTTCAGCACGCACATGTCGAACGGCGTGGTGGTCGTGCCCTCTTCCTTGTAGCCGCGCACGTGAATATTGTTGTGATTTTTGCGGCGGTAGGTGAGGCGGTGGATCAGGAACGGGTAGCCGTGGAACGCGAACACCACCGCCTTATCGGCTGTGAACAGCGCGTCGAACTCGCCGGCGGGCAGGCCGTGCGGGTGCTCCTCGGGCGGCTGGAGCTTCATCAGATCGACCACATTGACCACGCGAATCTTTACGTCCGGCAGGTGCTCGCGCAGGAGTTTCGCGGCGGCTAAGGCTTCCAACGTGGGCACGTCGCCGCAGCAAGCTAGTACCGCGTCGGGTTCGGCACCGGACTCGGAGGCGCTACTGGCCCAGTGCCAGATGCCGACACCGGCGGCGCAGTGCGCCTCGGCCTCGCGCATATTCAGCCACTGCGGCGCGGGCTGCTTGCCGGCGACCACCACGTTCACGTAGTTGCGGCTACGCAAACAGTGGTCGGTAACGCTCAGTAGTGTGTTGGCGTCGGGCGGCAAATACACCCTAGCGATGCTCGCTTTCTTATTGACGACGTGGTCAATAAACCCTGGGTCTTGGTGCGAGAACCCGTTGTGGTCCTGCCGCCAGACGTGCGAACTCAGCAGATAGTTCAGGCTCGCAATCGGGCGGCGCCACGGCACCTCGCGGCAGACTTTCAGCCACTTGGCGTGCTGGTTCAGCATGGAGTCAACGATGTGGACGAACGCCTCGTAGGTCGAGAAGAACCCGTGCCGGCCGGTGAGGAGGTAGCCTTCGAGCCAGCCCTGGCACTGGTGCTCGCTCAAAACCTCCATCGCCCGGCCGTCGGGGCTTTCGCGGGTGCCGTCGCCCGGATCGATCTCGCCGACGAAGCAGCGGCCGGTGACATCGAGCACGTCCTGCCAGCGGTTCGAGGCCAACTCGTCGGGGGCGAAGACGCGGAAGTTGGCGGCGCCCATGTTGAGCTTCATCACGTCGCGCAGGAACTTCCCCTGCACGCGCGTCGCCTCACCCAGAGTGGCGCCGGGACTCGGCACGTCCACGGCGAATGCGCGGTAGTCGGGCAATTCGAGGTCGCGCAGGACCGACCCGCCGTTGGCGTGCGGACTCGCGCCCATGCGCTTGAGTCCGGCGGGTGCGAGGGCCGCTAGCTCGGGGATCAGTTTGCCGGCGGCGTCGAAGAGTTCCTCGGGGCGGTAGCTCCGCAGCCACGATTCGAGCTGGTGCAAATGCTCGTCGGTGGCCATGCTGGCGAGCGGCACTTGGTGGCTGCGCCAGTTCCCCTCGGTCGGCTCGCCGTCCACCACCTTCGGCCCGGTCCAGCCCTTGGGCGTGCGCAGTACGATCATCGGCCACGCCGGGCGCCCCTGGAATCCGTTCGAGCGCGCTTCAGTCTGGATGCGGCGAATCTCGGCGTAGCAGCCGTCGAGCGCGTCGGCTAACTGCCGGTGCACGGCGTGCGGGTCGTCGCCGGTCACGAAGTAGGGCGCGTGGCCGTAGCCCTCCAAGAGCTTGCGCAACTCCGCCTCAGGAATGCGCGCGAGCAGTGTGGGGTTGGCGATCTTGTAGCCGTTGAGGTGCAGGATCGGCAGCACCGCGCCGTCGCGCGCGGGGTTGAGGAACTTGTTGGAGTGCCAACTGGTGGCGAGTGGCCCGGTTTCCGCCTCGCCGTCCCCCACCACGCAGGCCACCAGCAAATTCGGGTTGTCGAACGCCGCGCCGTAGCTGTGCGAGAGCGCGTAGCCGAGTTCGCCCCCCTCGTGGATCGACCCCGGCAACTCGGCGGTGCAGTGGCTCCCGACGCCGCCGGGGAAGCTGAACTGCTTAAAGAGGCGCTTCAGGCCGGCTTCGTCCTGCGTGATCGTCGGGTAGACCTCGCTGTAGGTTCCCTCCAGGTACACATTCGCCACGACGCCCGGCCCGCCGTGCCCTGGGCCGGCGACGAAGAGCGCATCGGCATCGTGCGCGCGGATCAGGCGGTTCAGGTGCGCGTAAATCAGGTTCAGCCCCGGCGTCGTGCCCCAGTGGCCGAGCAGGCGCTTCTTGACGTGGTCGCGCGTCAGCGGCACTTTCAGCAGCGGGTTGTCGAGCAGGTAAATCTGCCCCACGGAAAGGTAGTTGGCCGCGCGCCAGTAGGCGTCGAGGCGGCGGAGGTCGTCGTCGGTCGCGGCCATCGGCTCACTCCTACTAGGGGGCTAGCACTCGGCGGACGCTCGCGGCGATGGCCGACTCCTCGTCGGTGGCAATCACGCGCACCGGACACGCCGCCCCGTCCGGCGAAATTACATCGGCCGAGGCGGCGTTGCGCGACTCGTCGAGGCGAATGCCCAGAAAGTCGAGGCCGGCGCAAATCCCGGCGCGAATCTCGGGCGAGTGCTCGCCGATCCCGCCGCTGAACACCAGCGTCTCGACGCCGCCCAGCGCCGCCGCGAGCGCCCCGAGGTGCTTGCGCGCGGAGTAGCAGTAGCTCTCGAGCGCCTCGGCCGCGCGGGCGTCCGAATCGCGCCGGGCGAGCAGGTCTCGCACATCGCCACTCGAACCCGAGAGGCCGAGCAGGCCCGACTCGCGGTTCACCAGGCGGTCGAGGTCGTCGGCGCTCAGCTTCTCGCGGCGCAGCAGGTACACCAAGACGCCGGGGTCGAGGTCGCCGCTGCGGGTGCCCATGACCAGTCCGCCCGTGGGGGTGAAGCCCATGGTGGTGTCGATGCACTCGCCGCCACTCACCGCCGCGAGGCTCGACCCCGAGCCGAGGTGCGCGAGGACCACCTTGCCGTTCGCCGCGCCCGGCCCGGCCTGCCGCGCCAGTTCGCCGAGTAAGTATTCGTAGCTCAGGCCGTGGAAGCCGTAGCGGCGCACCCCCGAGTCGGCGAGGCGGCGCGGCAGCGGCAGCCGGCTCGCCACGGCGGGCAGCGTGCGGTGGAACGCGGCGTCGAAGCACGCCACCTGCGGGGCGCCGGGGAGCCGCCGCGTTGCCGCGTCGATCAGCGCGAGTTCGCCCGGCAGGTGCGCGGGGTCCACCGGGGTGAGCGCGCGCAGGTCGGCCAGCAGCCCCGGCGTGACGAGTTCGGGCGCGAGGTGGCCCGGCCCGCCGAAGACCACCCGGTGCCCGACGGCCGAGACGCGCGCCAGTTCGCCGGCGGAGTCGATCGCGTCGAACACCGCGCCGGCCGCGTTGCCACTAGTGATAGGCCGCGACTCGGCGGGGTGGCCGGGGCGGGCGAGTTTCAGCACGGCGTCGGGGGTGCCGACGCGCTCGGCGGCGCCGGCGAGCAGCCGCACCGGGGGACTGCCCCCCTCGGGCGCGGCGAAGAGCGCGAACTTCACGCTCGACGAGCCGCCGTTGAGCGCAAGCACCAATCCGGCGTCGGGACTCGGCGGCACGGCGTCACTCCCGGCGGGGCGAACTCGACACGGCTAGTCATACGGGCTTGCCGGCGATTAGTCGTGCGGATTTCGCTTGCGGCCGCGCCCCCGGCCGGCGAAACTGGGCGCGCCCCCCGCCCCGGAGAGACGCCGATGACCCGCGCCCTACTCGCCCTTCTGTTCGCCTGGCCGGCGGTCGCCTGGGCCGACGACGCGAAGCCCGCCGCGCCGGCGAAGCCGCCCGCCGCCGATGTCCTCGCCGACGCGCTGAAGCGCGCGGGCGCCGAGAAGAAGGTCGTGTTCCTCTCCTTCGGCGGGCCGGGGTGCGTCTGGTGCAAGTACCTCGACCGCTTCCACGCCCGCCCCGAGGTCGTGCGGCTGCTCGGGCCTCATGTGGTGTTCGCCAAGGTCGATACCGCCGACAACCCCGGCGGAGAAGCGCTCTACGCGAAGTTCTTCCCCAAGCCCGGCGGCGTCCCGGCGTGGGTCGTGCTCTCCGCGCCCGAGGGCAAGGTGCTGGGCGACTCGCTCCTGAAGGGCGAGAACGTCGGCTTCCCCGGCGAACCCGCCGAGGTGATCCACTACGAGGCGGTCATGCGCAAGGCACTGCCGAAGCTGCCCGCCGCTGAACTCACGGCGGTCGTGGCCGAGCTGAAGGACACCGCCCCGAAGCCCGACCCCGCTGCCGTCGCGCGCCGGGCGGCGCTGGCCGAACTCGCGGGCGTCTGGCGCCCCGAGGGGGATGCCCCGGCCCCCGCCCGCGCGCCGGGGAGTCCGGCCGAGTTGGCGCCCGGCGTGCTGGCCGTCGCCGGCGAGTCGTTCGCGCTGTCGAACTTCGCAGGGGAACTCCGCCCCGGCGCGACATCCAGCGGGGTGCGGGAACTCGACCTCGTGGTCCGGCACGGCTTCCACGACGGGTGGACCGTCCCGGCAATCTCCGAACTCAAGGGCGGTACGCTGCGGCTGGCGCTGCCCAAGACTCCCAGGCCCAACATGCGCCGTCCGGTGAACTTCGAGCCGTCGCAGGGGGTGTGGGTACTCGTGCTGACGCGCGACGCGGCGGCAAGTGCCGAGGCGACCGAACTAGCGTCGGCGACCGCGCTCCGGCTCGACGACGGCCTGACCCCCCGCGCGCTTGCGATCGTCCAGGAGCGCAAGGCCGAGCAGCGCTTCCGCACCCTGAGCGAGCGGCTGGAGCGCTTGGAGAAGCGGCTGGAGGCGGTCGAGAAGAAGTAGCCGCGCCCGGCTAGTCTAATTGGGAGCCGTGCGCCGGCGCCGCCTCCCCCGGCGCGCCCCGGCGGCACCCGGCGGCGCTTGCCCGGCCCCCGACGGGCGACTAAGCTAGCCGGTGCCAACCCGCCGCCGACTGCCTCGGGCCGAGCTGGCCCGGCCCCCCGGAGCCGACCGATGCGCGACCCCCGCCCCGCCCGCCTGGATGTCGTCGCCCTGGAGGACCGCACCGCCCCGGCCACCCTCGCCGGCGCCGGCCGGCTGACCGCGACGCTGGTGGCCGACGAGCAGGTCACGATCGCCGCCACCGACACGGGGCTGATCCTCAGCACGAACAAGATCTTCACCGGCAACGCGCTGACGGGGGTGACGCTCTCCAACGGCAACCGAACCGCGGCGGTGGCGAAGGCCAACTTCACCGCGTTCACCGCCACCGACGGCCCCGCCACCGCCCCCGTGGCGAACGCCTCGGTGGTCTTC
>CAXTPM010000173.1:0-9225 GCA_964245865.1 uncultured Fimbriiglobus sp.
GGGGGGCCGCATGGACGCGCGCGAGCGGGGCAAGATTTTGTACCGCCTCGCCGGGCTGATGGAGGCGCACTTCGACGAACTCGCCGCGCTCGAGACGCTCGACAACGGCAAGCCGATCAGCGATTCCAGGGGCGCCGACCTGCCGCTGGCCATCGACTGCTACCGCTACTACGCGGGGTGGGCGGACAAGATCGAGGGCAAGACGATCCCGGTCAACGGCCCGTACTTCTGCTACACCCGGCACGAGCCGGTGGGCGTGGTCGGGCAAATCATCCCGTGGAACTTCCCGATTCTGATGCAGGCGTGGAAACTCGGCCCGGCGCTCGCGGCCGGCTGCACGGTGGTGCTCAAGCCCGCCGAGCAAACCCCACTCTCGGCACTGCGAATCGGCGAGTTGCTCCTGGAAGCCGGCCTGCCGCCGGGGGTGGTGAACATCGTCCCTGGGTACGGCGAGACGGCCGGGGCGGCGGTGAGCGCGCACATGGATATTGATAAGGTCGCGTTCACCGGCAGCACCGAGGTCGGCAAACTGGTGATGCAGTCGGCCGCGCGGTCGAACCTGAAGCGCGTGACGCTCGAACTCGGCGGCAAGTCGCCCAATATTGTGTTCGCCGACGCCGACCTCGACGAGGCCGTGGAGGGCGCGTTCTTCGCGCTCTTCTTCAACCAGGGCCAGTGCTGCTGCGCCGGCTCGCGGCTCATGGTCGAGCGCCCGGTCCACGACGAGTTCGTCGAGAAGATGGTGGCTCGCGTCAAGAAGCAGCGCGTCGGCGACCCGTTCGACCCGGCCACGACGCAGGGGCCGCAGGTCAGCCAGAAGCAGTTCGACAAGGTGATGGGCTACGTCGAATCGGGAACGCGGGCCGGGGCCAGCTTGCGCACCGGCGGCGCCCGGCACGGCGACCTAGGCTACTTCATCGAGCCGACGGTCTTCACCGGCGTCACGGATGAGATGCAGATCGCCCAGGAGGAAATCTTCGGCCCGGTCTTGAGTGTGATGCCGTTCGATACCGAGGAGGAGGCAGTGGCGCGGGGCAACAAGACGTTCTACGGCCTCGCGGCGGGGGTGTGGACGCGCGACCTGGCCAAAGCGCACCGCATGGCCGCGCGCCTGAAGGCCGGCACGGTGTGGGTGAACTGCTACGACGTGTTCGACGCCGCCGCGCCGTTCGGCGGCTTCAAGATGAGTGGCATCGGCCGGGAACTCGGCGAGTACGCGCTCAGGAACTACACCGAGGTGAAGGCGGTGACGGTGGCGGTGGGCTAGTCGAGCGAAGCGGTCTCGCCGCCGGCGCGGGTACTAATCGCCGGCAGCACGCCCGCCGCCGAGTAGGGCACGAACCGCACCGAGCCGTCGCACAGCGCGGCGTTGGCCCCCCCTGGGTGCAGGCTCCAGAAGTGGTACGAGCTGCACGGGTCGTCCAGCTTGCTGGGGCCGAGGGGGTACGGCCCAGGGCCGCAGCCGGGGGTGTACTCGCTCGGCGGGCCTCGCAATTCGAGGGTGCCGAGGACGGTGTCGCCCGCGCCGACGCCGTCTTGCCCGCTGGCGGCGTACCACCAGCCGAACCAGAAGTCCGCGCTCGGGGGCCGCTCCATGGCGAGTAAGGTGTTGGCGGTGCCGTCGGTAATGTCGGTGAGCCGCACTTTCGAGTCGTAGTACAGCACGCCGTCGGGCTTCACGTGGTCGCGGCCCAAGGAACCCAGGTAGCTGCCGCTGGCCACGCGCAAACTCTGGTGGGTGCCGTTAACTCGGCTCACGCGGTCGTCCGACGGGCAGCTAAACGTCGGCACTACGGTCTGGAAGCCGACGTGCGGCAGAAAAAACGGGTCCACCGGCGCGAAGTCGTAGGCGGCGACAGTCGCGCGCCACAGCGCGTCCTGCTCGATGTACGGCAGCAGCCGCGCGCACCAGCCCATCTGCGAGAACTTCGCCTTGACCGGCGTTAGCCCCGCGGGGAGCGCCCCGAGGGCGTCGTGGTGCATGTGGCACGCGAGGCCGAGTTGCTTGAAGTTGTTCTGGCACTTGGTCCGCGCCGCCGCCTCGCGCACCTTCTGCACGGCCGGCAGAAGTAGGCCGATCAGCACCGCGATGATGGCGATGACGACGAGCAGTTCGATCAGAGTGAACGCGCGGCGCAGCATGGTTCGCCTCAGACAACAGTGAAGGGATGGAATTCCTGGGACGGCAAAGTCCTGTAATATGTCACCAAGTGTTGCTCCGATAATTTCTCGAGTGGCTATTTGCACGGACAGTGATCTTCCACTGTACCGCAGGCGCCAGTGCATGGGTCACGTGAGTCGGAGGTGCAGTTTCTGATCGTGAGAATACATGAACCGCTAGCAACGATCGGTCCCGGTACTGCCGCCGCCCGCGTAGTCGTACCGGCCCCTAGAAACAGGGCCGCGCCGAGTGTCAGCATACCGCTCGCCACACACGCCGCAGCAGCCACACGTTTGATCATACTCATTGATTTGACCCTTTGTGAAATTTGCCGCATGGCTGCTCACGCTTTATGCCGCGGCGGCCACTTGTTGTGCCGCCGACGGATTACGAAACCAGCGGCGATCAGAATCAGCCCAATAATCGCGGCACAAACATAATACCATTTATGAGTATGCGGTTCGGCCAGCGGTTCAGGCAAACCATAGTGCGAAAGGCGAAACACCGCCACATCGTCGGGCGCGTCATAGGACCAGTTGGCGAACTCGGTTGTAAAGCTTGTCGTTTCGGATTTCGAAGTTTGGTAGGTTATGGTATAAGATTTGGGCACTGGAAGTACGCCGGTTTCCCGCCAGGTCATCTTTAATGATGCGCGTGTGGCAATATTTCCGTACGCGTTGATAGAAACAAGATACTCGTCAATGATATGTCGTGAATCCACTAGAAACCATATTTTTCCACCGGTGACACGGTCAGGGCCAAGTGCCGACTCGATATCCGACTTGAACTCCAACAATAACCTGTTGTCTGTGCGCGTTATAGATAGGGGTGCGAAGGTAGAGTGTCTGAGCAGCAGTTCGACTGGTATATATTCAACATCCAAAAACTGAGTTTGTAACAGCGCTGCCTGGTCGGGTGATATTTCTCCCGGCGTGCTTCGCACTCCGGCACTCGCTGCTTCGTGGCCGTGGCCAACTTTCAACGACGTGATATTCCAAGTGGTGCGAGGTAGTTCGCGTGACACGCGGAAGCCATAGTCCGGGTTGAATCCCAGTACTCGATCGACTGGCCCTCCTTTGGGAGGCATAACCTCCTTAAGCCAACATCTAGGGGCGCACATGATTCGAGCTCGGCCATCGATCTTTGAAGCGCCTGAACTCGAAGAACCGCGCCGCGTGGTGTCAAACTGGCATCCAGTGGCGAGCGTCTTCCTCAAAGCGCTAATATCGTTGATGATGAGGTCAAGTTGCATTGGCGCCGGCTGGGCCGGCGCGAATCCGGGCGCTGCTCCGAACACTAAAGCTGTAACCAGGTACTTAATCACGACATCCTGCTTTTGCTTGACGCGGCCCTACAGCGGGGCCGCCACGTAAATATGTTTACTAACTCTAACTACGACCATTTACTTGCACGGGCAGTCGTCATCTGTGGATCCGCATGTCCCAGTGCACGGGTCGGACGTGTTCGACACACAAGTTCGACCCGTCAAAATGCACGTCCCCTTCGCCACAATCGGCCCGGCACCGCCGCAGCGTAGGCAGTGGCACCGGCCCCCAGGAACAACACCCCGCCCAGCACCATCACGCCCGCCGCCACGCATGCTGCGGACAGCGCTTCTTTGATCACACTCATCGGCTCGACCTCCTGTTTAACACTCCGAACAACCAATCCACGCCACCGGGCGCGGTTCCGTCGCGGCCCTGCCTACTCGGAAGGGCAGCTATATCATCGCACGGTGTACCGCACCACTTGGGGCAACAGTAAGGCATGCGGCGCGTCCGTCACGAATTCGACCGTGCACTCGCCCGGCCCCGACTTCGTGCCGAACGGAATGTTGATGATGAGATCAAGAGCCAACTCTCCACGCGGCGGCACTTCGGCAGGCAGCAGGGTGCCGAGGCGGCAGCGACACAGGCCGTTGGTACCGATCACTGAGTAAGGCTGGTGAGTTGAGTTTGTCAGTCTAATCTGAAATGGGGACTCGCCGAACGGCGACAGTTCGCCGAGGTCGATGACCGCGCTCGCGGTCGAGAGGTCGCGCCCCTCGGCGTAGGCCCGCGCGGCTTGCAGTGAGCCGAAGCGGGCGTAGGCTACGCCGGCCGCAGCCGCCGCCGCGACGGCGAGAAAAGTGACGACGAGGAACGGGAACGAGAAGCGATTGCGGACGGGCGATTCGGACAGGACCGGACTCACGACGCACCTCCTTAGTCGGACGGCTCGTAGCTGGCGTAGGTGATCGTAACGGCCCCCCCCCCCAACATTTCAAGTGCCAAAGCCTCGGAATGTCGAGATTGTTGCGGGGGCGGTGTCGGGCGCCGGGCCAACTTGCCGGCACTCCCCTGGCGTCCCGCCGCCCGAGTTGCTAGTGCTGACTCATGGGGACGGGGGCAGGGCACCAATGACACTCGCGCGCATCACAACTCCGCTCGTCGCCCTGGCGGCGCGGCTAGCGTACTCGCTGCGGGCCTACGGCTGCGAGCGCCTGCCGGCGCGCGGCCCGGCGCTGCTCTTGTTCAACTCGACCACCCCGCACGACTGGCTGGTCGCCCGCGCCGCGCTCGGGGTGGTTCGCTTCCCGCCGCCGGAGCGGATCGCGGAGTTCCTGGAGCGCGGCGAGGTGGTGGGGTACTTCCCCGAGGGCGCCGCCACGCGCTCCGGGGCGATGCGGCCGTTCTCTGAGGAGGCCGGCGACCTGCTGGCGAAGCTCGACCCGGCGGTGCCGGTGTACCCCGTGTGGCTCGACAACCTCTGGGGCGCGGTGGGCAGTTACGGCAGGGGCGGCACCCGCTACCGGAAGTGGCCCGAGTCGCTGCGCCGCCGGGTGGCCGTGCAGGTCGGCGAGGCGTTGGCGAGTCCGCGCACGGCCGCCTCGGCGCGCGCCGCGCTGCAACTCACGAGTGCCGAGTGCGGCGTGGCCGAGAGCGGCCGGCTGCTGCCGCCGGTGCGCGCGTTCGTCCGCACCGCCTCGGGCTGGCGGCACTGCTTCCGGCGCGGCACGGTCGATTGGGCCTCGGGGTCCGAGCGCAGCTTGACCTGGGGGCGGCTCTTGGTGGCCGGGTGGGCGCTCAGTCGGTGGCTGGCGCCCAAGCTGGGGCCGGCGGCGCGCGTGGGGGTGTGGACGCCGACCGCCACCGGCTCGGTGCTGGCCAACCTGTCGCTCGCGCTCCTGAAGCGTACCGCCGTGAACCTGAACTACACCGCCGGGGCCGAGGCGACCCTGTCCGCAGTGCGCCAGGCGGGACTCGACACGGTCATCACCAGCGAGCGCTTCCTCAAAAAGGTGCCGCTGCCGCCCCTGGGCGACGGCGTGCGCGTGGTCACGCTGGAAGCAGCCCTGGGCGAAATCTCGCCGTGGGCGAACCTGATCCGGTTCGCCGCGGTGGTGCTGCTCCCCGGCTGGCTCCTCGACCGCGCGGTGTTCAGGCTCGGCGATATTCGGCCCGACGACCCCGCGACGGTGCTGTTCTCCAGCGGCAGCACGGGGGAACCCAAAGGCGTGGTGCTGACGCAGCGCAACCTCGCCGCGAACATCGACGGCTTCCGCCGGGGCGTGGGGTTCGCCGACCGCGACCGGATGCTCGTGACGTTGCCGTACTTCCACTCGTTCGGCTACACGATCACGCTGTGGGGGATGCTCACCGTATGCATGGAGATGGCGCTCGCGCTCGACCCGCGCCAGGCGCAGGAAGTGGGCGAGCTGTGCAAGCGCTACCGCAGCACGATCATGCTCGGCACCGCGACGTTCCTGCGGCTGTACTTGCGCCGCGCGAAGCCCGACGACTTCCGCAGCCTGCGACTACTAGTGTGCGGCGCCGAGAAGCTCCCCGTGAGTCTGGCCGACGAGTTCGAGCGGACCTTCGGCGTGCGCCCCGTGGAGGGCTACGGCTGCACCGAACTCTCGCCGGTGGTCTGCGTGAACCTGCCGCAGCGCGCGGGCGAGTCCGAACAGGTCACGGATCGGCCCGGCACCGTCGGCCAGCCGATCCCCAATGTCTGCGCCGCCGCGCTCGACTGCGCGACCGACGAGGTGCTGCCGCCCGGCGAGGTCGGGATGCTCGCTGTGGCGGGGGCGAACATCATGAGTGGGTACCTCGGGAGGCCGGACCTCACCGCGCGGGCGATGCGCGGGCGGTGGTACCTCACCGGCGACATGGGGTGCGTCGAGGCCGACGGATTCATCCGCATCACGGGGCGCCTGGCTCGATTCGCCAAAATCGCCGGCGAGATGGTGCCCTTGGAGCGGGTCGAGGACGAGTTGCACGATTTGCTGGGTGCCGGCGGGGAGCGCCTGCTCGCGGTGGCGGCGGTGCCCGACGACAAGCGCGGCGAGCGCGTGGTGGTGCTGCACCTGCCCGCGAACGCCGGCGCCCTGGCCGACGCGCTCCCCCGCCTGCGCGAGCGCGGCCTGCCCAACCTGTGGGTGCCCGACAAGCGCGACTGCCACTGCGTGCCCGAGTTCCCGTCGCTGGCCACCGGCAAGCTCGACCTGCGCCGCCTCGGCGAACTGGCCAGGGAACTGGCGTCCGCGCCGGCGCCCCGATGACGCCGCTGGCGCGCGTGCGCGTCGTGCTGGTCCGGCCCCACTACGCCGGGAACCTCGGCTCGTGCGCGCGGGCCATGAAGAACTTCGGCGCGACCGACTTGGTGCTGGTGGCCCCGCTCGCGGATCGCCATTCCACCGAGGCGCGGATGATGGCCGTCCACGCCGCCGACGTGCTGGCCGGGGCGCGGGTGGCGGGCACGCTGGCCGAGGCGATCGGCGACTGCGGCTACGCGCTGGCGACCAGCGGCGAGGTCGGCGGGCTAGTCCGGCAGGGGTTCACCGGCCCGCCGCACGAACTCCTGCCGCCGCTGCTCGACAGCGCCGACTCGCAGCCCGCCGCGGTGGTGTTCGGCCCCGAGCCGAGCGGCCTGACCCTGGACGAAATGGCCCTCTGCCGGGGCGCCATCCTGATCCCCACCGACGAGCTGTATCCGTCGATGAACCTCGCGCAAGCCGTGGCGGTGGTGATGTACGAACTCCGGCGACTGGCCCTCGCGCGCGTGCCGCCGCCGCCGGTGGACCCGCTCGATTTGCCGGCCACGCAGCACGAGTTGACCATCCTGTACGCCCGGCTCGAAGATGCCCTCACCCGTGTGAGGTTTCTGTGGGACCACCGCGCCGAGGGGCTGTTCCACGTCGTCCGGCAAGTGATCGGCCGCGCCAAGCCCACCGCCAAAGAGCTGCGCGTGCTGCACGGCGTGGCGAGCCAGTTGTGCCACGTCGCCGGGCGGTACGGGGTGGTGCATCCCCGCCAGGGGCGACCGCCCCGCGCTCCGGTGCCCTCCCCCCTTGAGGGGGAGGGCTAGGGTGGGGGTGGCAGGCTCAGTAGGACGGGGTTGGAGCCGAGTTCGAGCCTCTTGTACTTGGCCGCCCCCCCACCCCAGCCCTCCCCCTCAAGGGGGGAGGGGACGGGAGATACCTGTAAGCTCCGCCCCCTGCCGCCGGTATTGTGTCGCATCCCGACCGATCCCCGAACGGAGTCGCACCGATGCTCAGCCTGATGCTAGTCGCTGCCCTGGTGGCCCCACCGAGTTGGCCGCAGTTCCGGGGCACCGGCGCCGCCGGGGTCGATGACGCCGCGAACCCGCCGGCCGAGTTCGGCCCCGACAAGAACCTCGCCTGGAAAGTCCCCGTCCCCGCCGGCTTCTCGTCGCCGGTGGTGTGGGGCGACGCGCTGTTCCTCACGGGCCTCGACGGCGGCAAACTGTACACCCTGTGCTACTCGCGCGCCGACGGCAAGGAACTCTGGCGCCGCGAAGCCCCGGCCGACAAACTCGAGGCCTACCACAAAACGGAAGGTAGCCCGGCGGCGTCCACGGTCGCCACCGACGGCACGCGCGTGGTCGCCTACTTCGGCTCGTGCGGGCTGGTCTGCTACGACTTCGCCGGCAACAAACTCTGGGAGTTCAGGCTCCCCGTGGCGAAGACCGCCAACGACTTCGGTACCGGCACCTCGCCGATTCTGGCGGACGGCCTCGTGATCCTGGGGCGCGATGTCTCGAACGGGTCGAAGCTGTTCGCCCTCGACGCCGCGACGGGGAGCCTGAAGTGGGAGGCGCCGCGCGAGCGCTTCCCGACCTCGTTCGCCTCGCCGGCGGTGTGGGACACGCCCGCGGGCAAGCAAGTGGTGGTGCCCGGCGCCATGCAGCTTTGCGGCTACGAATTGACCACCGGCAAGCTGGTCTGGACCGTCTCCGGCCTCGCGGCGGTGCCGTGCACCACCCCGGTGGTGGTGGACGGCAACTTGGTGTACGCCGCGTGGAGTCCCGGCGGCTCGGCGGAGTTTAAGATGCCCAGCTTCGACGAACTCCTCAAAACCGGTGACGCCAACGGCGACGGCGCCATCGACGCCAAGGAGTGCGACAACACGTTCATCAAGGGTTTCTTCGAGAACAACGACACCAATCACGACGGCAAAATCACCCGCGACGAGTGGGACGCACAGATCAAGTTCATGAGCGCCGGCAAGAACGTCGCGGTGTCGATTCGCCCC
This sequence comes from uncultured Fimbriiglobus sp., assembly GCA_964245865.1. GTDB lineage: Bacteria > Planctomycetota > Planctomycetia > Gemmatales > Gemmataceae > Fimbriiglobus. Next base: position 8,698 of record CAXTPM010000173.1, read on the forward strand.
GGTGGCACGGGCGAGATTTCGGCCACGCACGTGAACTGGAAGCTCACCAAAGGCTTGCCGTATGTGCCCTCGCCCCTGGCGTACAAGGGCCAACTGATCACGGTGAACATGCGCGGCCTGGTGAGCGCCGCCAACGCCCAGACCGGGGCGGAAGTCTACCTCGACGAGAACGTCGGCCTCACGGGGGTGTACGCCTCGCCGGTGGGGGCCGGGGGCCGCGTGTACCTCTTCGGACTCGACGGCACGGCGGTGGTGCTCAAGGCCGGCGCCGACTCGCCCGAAGTGCTGAGCAAGGCCAAGCTCGGCGAGCGCGTCGCGGCCACCCCGGCGGTGGTGGGTGATGTGATGTACGTGCGCGGGGCGAAGCACCTGTTCGCGTTCGCGGCGGGGAAGTAAGAGAAGACGAAGAGAAAGGCACTTTAGCACAGAGGGCACAGAGAACACAGAGCGGACAAATACATGAGGGAAGAATGAGGAAGAGAAAGGTTTTGGTTCTGAGAACACAACGCCTCCTGCTTCTCTATATAT
>CAXTPM010000174.1:0-9215 GCA_964245865.1 uncultured Fimbriiglobus sp.
GGCGGTGCTGGCCGGGCTGTGCGCCGCGACGCCGTGGGCCGAGTCGGCGTGGCAGTCCCTCGCGCCGGGGGCCAACGAGGTCGTCCTCGCCGCCCCGCGCACCCACCGCGTCCTGGTCCTGGACGCCACGCTCAGCATGAGCGCCCGGACCCAGGGCGACGAGTCGCGCTTCAAGTCCGCGCTCGACGCCGCCAGGGGGGCCGTCAACTCCGCCAACGCGGGCGACGGCTTCACGCTCATCGTCTCCGGCGTCGGCACGACCTCCCCCGTCCCCGGCCCGGCGACCGACCCGGCGAAGGTGCTCGCCGCGCTGGACGAGGTCAGGCCCACCCACGCCGCGAACACCCTCGCCCCGGCACTGTCGCTCGCCGCCGACGCGCTCGCGCGCAGTCCCCGCGCGTTCACCCGCAAACAAGTCGTGATCCTCACGGACTTGCAGCGCTCCGCGTGGGCGGGCCTGACGCCCGGTGTGGACGGCGCGCCGCCCGACCTCTGGTCCCGCCTGACCCCGCTGGCGGAAGTCGCGGTGGTCGATTGCGCGGGGTCCGACGCGGAGAACGTCGCGGTAGCGGATGTCGCCCTCGCCGAGCCTTTGGCGTGGGTCGATGCCCCCAGTGCCGTGACCGCTTCGGTGCAGAACTTCGGGCGGGGCGAACTCAAGCAGGTGCGCGTCGAACTCGCCGTCGCCCGGCCCGGTGGCCCGGCCATCGCCGCCGAGCAGCGGACCATCGACGCCCTGCCGGCCGGGGGGCGCGCGACGGTGAGCTTCTCGCTCGAAGGCGCCGCGCGCTTCCGCCAGCCGGGGCTGCACCTAGTGACGGTGCGGCTGGTGCAGCCGGACTCATTGCCCGAGGACGACGCCCGCACGCTCGTGGTCGATGTCCGCGAGAGCCTGCCGGTGGTGCTCGTCAACGGCAAGCCGGCGTCCGAGAGGCTGCGCCGCGCCAGCGGCTACTTCGAGGAGGCGCTGACGCCCGGCGGGGGGGGCGCGGGGGGCGGGCCGGGCGGTGCGGCGAACCCCGTGCGCGCCCGCAGCCTTAGCCTGGCCGAATTCGCCGACCCCGCGCTGGGCGACCTCACGGGCGTCGAGTGCGTTGTGCTCTGCGACGTGCCCTCCCTAAGCCCCGCGCAGCTCGCGCGGCTGGAGGCGCACCTGAAGCGCGGCGGGGGGGTGGTCGTCGGCCTCGGCCCCACCGCGGCGGCGAACCGCGAGCTGTACAACCGCCTGCTGTACAAGGGCGGCGACGGCCTGCTGCCGGGGCCGCTCGGCGCGGTGGCCGAGGCGCCCGGCGGCTACCGATTGCTGGGCAACGACGCCGCGTTCCGCCGGCCCCCCCTGAGTGCGTTCCGCGACGACAACGCCCGCGCGGGCCTCTCACTCGTGCCGGTGGCGCGCTACCTGAGGCTGGAGTTGCCCGCCGGGGGCGCCGCGCGTCGGTTGCTGTCGGTCGTTCCCGCCGACGCGCCCCAGGTCGCCCCCGTCGCCGCCCCCGGCCCAGGGGGGGCCAAGCCCGAGCCGCCCGATGCGGTCGCCGTCGAGTTCCCGCGCTACCGCGGCAAAGTCGTCGTCGTCGCCACGAGCCTGAACGCCGACTGGACCGACTGGCCGGTCCTGCCGACGTACCTGCCGTTCGCGCAGGAGTTGGTGCGCGCGGTCGCCAGCCCGGCGGATCGCCGGACGCTGAAAGTCGGCGACGCCATCGAGGAGTTCGTCCCCGTGGCCCAAGTCGGCCAGTGGGCGACCCTGGCCCGGCCGGGGGGCGAGCGCGAAACCGTGCCCGTGGTGGCCGGCGACGAGGCCGGCGTCTTGCGCGTCACCGACACGCCGATCTCCGGCGTCTACCGCCTGAGTCGGCCCGGCGCGCCCGACGCGCTGTTCGCCGCGAACGTGCCCGAAGTGCCGGGCGGTGAGGGGAGCGAGTCCGACCTGGGCCGGGCGGGCGAACTGACCCTGAGTCGGCTCGGGGTGAGTCTGGTGGCCGACGCGACGGATCGCAGCAGCCGCGCGGCCGAGTTGGGCACGGTGGTCCTCGGCCCCCGGCCGCGCGGCCCCGGCATCGCCCGCGCGCTCTTGCTCGTTGGGCTGGCGCTCTTGCTAGTCGAACTCGCCGCCGCGTACCGCGCGGGGCCGGGCCGCTCGCCGGGCGGGGTCCGCGCGGCCGGCCCCGCGCCGGGGTTCAACTGGCCGGCACTCGTGGCCGGCGTGCTAGTCGTCATCGCGGCCGGGATGCTGCTGGTGCGCGGCGCCGAACTCCTGAAGCTCGACCCCGACGAACTGCTGCGGCCGCTGGGGTTCGCCAGCCTGCACGAACTCGCCGGCGCCCCCGGCGCGTCGGCGGGGGAGGGGACGCGCGTGCGCCTGGAGACCTCGCCGGTGTTCGCCGCCGGGGCGCGCCTCGACCGCTGGCTCACTGGAGCACTCCTGGTCGCCAGCCTCGCCGCCGTGGCCGCGCTCTACCGCCTGGAGCGCCGCGCCGGCCGGGTGGCGTGGCCGCTGGCGCTGCGCTTGCTGGCGGTGGCGGTGCTGGTGGCGTGGATGCTGCCACAACTGCGCGCGGCGTTCGACCGCGAGGGCTTCCCCGACCTGGTGATCCTCGTGGACACCAGCGCCAGCATGGCGACGCAGGACGGCCCGCCCCCCGGCGACGGCGCCACCGCGCCCGCGCCGCCGACCAACGCCGGGGAGACCCGGCTCGACCGCGTGAAGCGCTTCCTCGCCGACCCGAAGCGCGACCTGTTGGGCAAACTCGTCGAGGGCCGGCAGGTGCGCGTGCACCTGTACTCGCTCGCGGACCTCGCCGCGCCGGTGGCCGAGGCGTCGGGCGCCACCGACCTCCCGGCCGCGCGCGCCGCGCTCGACAAGCTGGCCGCGGCCGGCGAGTCGAGCCACCTGGGCGACGGCGTCGAGTCGGTGCTGCACGGCTTCCGCGGCGGCTCTCTCAGTGCGATCGTGGTGTTCAGCGACGGCGTGATTACCGCCGGCGCCGACTGGGGCCGCGCCGGGCGCGAAGCCGCGCGGGCCGGGGTGCCCTTGTACCTCGTCGGCCTGGGCCGCACGCGCGAAGTCCCCGACCTGGGCCTCTCGGACTTGCGCGCCGACGACACGGTGCTGAAGGGCGACACGCTCATTCTGGAGGCGCGCCTGACCGCGAAGGGCGGCAAGGCGCTCCCCGCCGGGGCGCGCGTGCCGGTAGTGTTATCGGAGCGCGTCGGCGAGAAGCTGGTCGAGCGCGCCCGCCAGACCGTGGCCCTCGACCCGTCGGGCAAGCCGGTGCCGGTGCGCCTGAGCGTCACGCCCTCGGAACTCGGCGAGAAGACGTTCGTGATCGATGTCGCGCCCGCGCCCGGCGAGGTCGAGACGGTGAACAACCGCCTCGAACGGCAGGTGACGGTCACCGACTCGCGCAAACTTCGGGTGCTGTACCTCGAGGGCTACCCGCGCTACGAGTACCGCTTCCTCAAGTCGCTCCTGGAGCGCGAGGCGCCGCAGGCCGGGCAGAAGACCATCGAGCTGAACACGGTGCTGCTGGACGCTAGCCCTGGGTACGCCGAGCAGGACAAGAGTGCCCTGCGGGCGCTGCCGACCAAGGCGGAACTCTTGGGCTACGATGTCGTGATCGTCGGCGATGTCGATCCCGAGGCGTTCCCGCGCGTGAGTCAGACCTTCGCGGACTTGGGCGAGTTCGTCAAGGTGCGCGGCGGCGGGCTGCTCGTGGTCGCGGGCACCCAGGCCTCGCCGGGGGCGTACTACGGCACGCCGCTGGGCGAGTTGCTGCCGGTGAGCGCGAGCGAGAACCCCGGCAAGGACGCGACGATGGCGGTGATCGACGGCTACCGCCCGCAGCTCACGCCCTACGGCCTGACGCACCCGCTGTTCCGCCTGGCGCCCGACGAGGCCGAGAGCGCCAGGCAGTGGGCGGCGCTGCGCCCGCTGTACTGGAGCGCGGCGGGCTACCAGAAGAAGCGCGCCGCGGAAGTGCTGGCCGTGCACCCCGACCGCCCGGCCGACGCCGCCGGCGACAGCAGCCCTGGGTCGCGCGGCGAGCGGCACCCGCTGGTGGTGCAGCAGTTCGCCGGGGCGGGGCGCGTGCTGTTCTTCGGCTTCGACGAGACGTGGCGCTGGCGCTTCCGCGGCGCCGAGGAGCAGTACAACCAATTCTGGCTCCAGGCGCTGCGAGGGCTGGCGCGGGCGCGCGTCAGCCGGCCCGATCTGCGTACCGACAAACAAACTGCCTACCGCGCGGGCGAGCCGATCCGCCTGAGTGCGCGCTTCCCCGACGACGCCCCCGTGCCGCCCGCGGACGCGCCGGTGAAGGTGCGGGTCGATCGGCGCGCGGCGAAGCCGGGGGCGCCGGGCGAGTCGCAGGTAGTGCAACTCGCCAAAGTCGAGGGGACGCGCGCGACCTACCAGACTCTGATTACGCGCACCCCCGAGGGCGAGTACAAGTTCGAGCTGACCGACCCGCCGCCCGCGCCGCCGCCCGGCCCCCCGAGCGCCGGCCCGCCGCCGGCGCGGCCGAGGGCCGAGGCGCGCGTGGTGCCGCCCCCCGGCGAGCGCGACGCGCCGGACCTCGACCGCGCGGGCCTCGAACTCGCGGCGCGGGAGTCGCGCGGGAAGTTCTACTCGCTCGAAGCCGCCGACACTCTGGCCGATGATCTGCCGGAGGGGACGCGCGTGCCGCTCAACCAGCCGGTGCCGCCGATCCCGCTGTGGAACCACGCGGTCGCGTTCGCGCTGTTCGCCGGGCTGCTGACCGTGGAGTGGGTGATGCGGCGGCGGGCGCGGCTGGTGTGAGGGCGCCGTCAACTCTACATTAGCTGCCGCCCTCGACTCCTGTCCCCTCCCCCCTCCGAGGGGGAGGGCTAGGGTGGGGGGACTCGCCGGAGCCGAGTGGGCCGAACCCGCTCCCAGCCTAATTGTTCTTGGCCTGGCCCCCCCACCCTAGCCCTCCCCCTCGGAGGGGGGAGGGAATCAGAAAAGACGCCCTCTGTGCTCGCTGACTCTTCAGCGATTAGTCCGACGCCGGTCGCCCCGACCCCCGCCCCCTGGGCGCGCCTGCGTGCCGCCCCACTCAGCCTCCGTCTCGCGGCCGCGCTCTGGCTGCTACTCGTCGTCGCGGTGGGCCTGCGCGTGGCCATCAGCCCGCCGGGGTCGCAGACAGTGGTGCCGATTTACCTGCACGCCGGGGCGCAGTGGGACAAGTCCGCGGACTTGTACCGCGGCATCCCCGGCTCGGACTTCTACCGCTACCCGCCGGTGGTCGCGGTCGGGTTCGCGCTGGTCGCCGGGCTGCCGCCGAAGCCGGTGGGAGTCGCCTGGCGCCTGGCGTGCGCGGGGCTGTTCTTGTGGGGCTTGCGCCGGGCGCGGCGCGAGTGCCTGCCGGAGTGGGGCGACTCGCGGGCCGGCTGGTGGGCGGTGCTCGCCGTGGTGCCGGCGGTCCCGTCCTTGAACAACGGGCAGTTCAACCTCGTGATCGCTGCGGCGGGTCTGCACGCGCTCGCCGCCTGCCGCCGCCGGCGCGGGGCCGAGGCCGGGCTGTGGGGCGCGCTCGCCGCACTGGTGAAGCTCTACCCGCTCTCGCTGGGGCTACTGTTCGGCCTGCGCTCCGGGCGGCGCTACTGGCTCGCGCTCGCGGCGGTGATTGCCCTTGGCCTGGCACTGCCCTACGCGCTCAAGCCGGCGAGTTACGTCAACGGGCAGTACGGCGACTACTTGCACCTGATCCGCGCCGACGACCGCTCCGAGGCGCCCCCGAAGCGGGCCACGCGCGACTGGACGGTGCTGGTGCGGGCGTGGTGCGGCGCGACCGTGCCGCCGCCGCTGCAACTGGGCGCTGGCGTGGTCGTCGGCGCGGCGATGGCCGGGTGCGTGCTGGCCGCGCGCGACCGCCGGGCGGCGCTGCTGCGCGGCTGGGCGCTCGGCGGAATCTGGATGACGGCGTTCGGCCCGGCGACCGAGATGAACACCTACAGCATCCTCGCTGCAACCGCGCCGTACCTCGCCCTCTCGGCAGCGGGCCGGGTGGCAAGGGCGCTGGCGTGGGCCGGCTACGCGCTCCTGGCGTCGGCGGTGCTGCGCGGCGCGCTCCCCAACGATTGGGAGTGGCACTACCTGGGCGTGCAGGCGCTCGGGGCGCTCCTGCTGGTGCCGGCGGCGTTCCGGGCGACTACGCCGCCAACTCCTGGAAGCGGTACCCCACCCCGCGCACCGTCTCGATGAGTTCCGGCGACCCGCCCACGTCGCAGAGCTTGCGGCGCAATGTTTTGATGTGGACATCGATGGTGCGCTCGAGCACGATCTGCCCCTCGCCGATGGCCGCGTCCATCAGTTGGTGGCGGTTGAACGCGCGGCCCGGCTGGCGCAGCATGCACTCTAAGAGCTTGAACTCGGTGGGCGTCAGGCCGACCTCGGTGCCCGCAATAGTGACGCGGTGCCGCGCGCGGTCGATCTTGACGCCCAGGTGCTCGATGGTCTCGCCGACCTCGCCGGGGCCGTCCACACGCCGCAAGAGTGCTTTCACTTTTTGGAGCAGGATTTTGTTGGAGAACGGCTTGGTCACGTAGTCGTCGGCGCCGATGCTGTAGCCGATCAGGTGGTCCGACTCCTCGGACTTCGCGGTGATCATGATGATCGGGATTTCGCGAGTCTTCTCGCCGGCGCGCAACTCGCGGCAGACGCTGAGGCCGTCCAGCCCAGGGAGCATGATGTCCAATAGCACCGTGTCGGGGAGCAAGTCCTTGGCTTTGCGCAATCCTTCTTGGCCGTCGTGCGCCACGTGGGTTTCGTAGCCCTCGCGCGCGAAGTACCACGACAGCGACTGGACCAAGCCGCGCTCGTCCTCGACAATCAGGATGCGGGGGTCGCTCACGGTCGTCTCCTCTGGCCGGGCGGGCGCGGGGTCGGATCAGCCGAAGCGGCCGGTGATGTAGTCTTCTGTTTGGCGCTGCGCGGGGCGCGTGAACAGTTGGTTGGTCGGGCCGCTCTCGACCACGCGGCCCTCGTAGAAGAACGCCGTCACGTCGGAGACCCGCGCCGCCTGCTGCATGTTGTGCGTGACGATGACGATGGTGTAGTCGCGCTTCAACTCGAAGATCAAATCCTCGATCGCGTGCGTCGATTTGGGGTCGAGCGCACTCGCCGGCTCGTCCATCAAGAGCACCTCCGGGTCGGTCGCCAGCGACCGCGCGATGCACAGGCGCTGTTGTTGGCCCCCCGAGAGCGCGAGCGCCGAGCCTTGCAGCCGGTCGCGCACCTCGCCCCAAAGCGCGGCCTGCTTCAGGCAGCGCTCGACCAGGTAATCCACCCGCGCCCGGTCCCGCTCCCCGGCGGCGCGGGGGCCGAACGCCACGTTGTCGTAGATGGACTTGGGGAACGGGTTCGACTTCTGGAACACCATCCCGACGCGCCGCCTCAAGTCCACCGTGCTCACGTCGGCGCCGTAAATGTCGATGCCGTCGAGCGCGATGCGGCCGGTGTGGCGCGCGTGGTCCACGAGGTCGTTCATGCGGTTCAGGAGCCGCAGCAGCGTCGATTTCCCGCACCCCGACGGGCCGATGAACGCGACCACGGACTTCTCGGGCACCGCCAAGCTAATGTCGAACAGCGCCTGCTTACCGGGGTACCAGAAGTTCACCCCCGCGAGGTCGAACTTCGCCCGCGCGCCCGACAGGTCGGCGGTGGCCAGCCCGGCCGAGGCGCGGTTGGTGAAGATGTCCGAATAGAGGCGCGACACGGCGGGGCACTCGGTTGGGGGCGGGTGACACGAGTGTTGTAGCCGGCGAGTGTGAAGATTGCGTGTAGATCGCGCGAAGAGGGGGAGGCGGTTCGGCGCGGGGGTTGTCCTCGCCCTGCAAGAGACCTCACGCCCCGGCCCCCTCTCCTTTTGGGAGAGGGGGAGAACCGTACTGGGCAAGTTGACTCAGGAGAGCGTGCCCAGTAGATGAAGCTCGCACGCGCGGTCCCCCCTCTCCTTTTGGGAGAGGGGGCCGGGGGGTGAGGTCTCTTGTAGGGCGGGGTGATGTTCCGTGAGCACTGCCTCGCCCGACTCCGAGTTCGCCCAACTCGCCGGCGGCTTCGTCCACGAGGTCAAGAACCACCTCAACACGCTGCTGCTGCACCTGCAACTCTTGGAGGAAGACCTCGAAGCCCCCGAGACGCCGCGCGAGCGGCAGGCCAAGGCGCGGGTGGCGCGCCTGAGTAGCGAGTGCCGGCGCATTCTGGAAGTCTCCAACGACTTCCTGAAGTTCGCGCGCGACTCGCGGGCGGACTTGGCCCCCACCCAACTCGCCGACGTGGTGGCGCGGATGGTCGATTTCCTGAGTCCCACCGCGCTCATGAAAGGGGTGCGCATCGCGGCGTACCCCGCGCCCGACCTGCCGCTGGTGATGCTCGACGCCGAGTTGTTCGAGCAGGCGCTGTTGAACCTGATGCTCAACGCCGAGGACGCGATGCCCGGCGGCGGGACGCTGGTCCTCCAGGCCCGCGCCGAGGGGCGGTTCGTGCGGCTCGACGTGATCGACACCGGCGTCGGCATCGAGCCGGAGTTGGCGGCGCGGGTGTTCGAGCCGTTCGTCACCGCCAAGCCCGGCGGCACGGGCCTCGGCCTAGCGACGGTTCGGCGCATCGTCGCCGCCCACGGCGGGAGTGTTACCCTCGAGAGCGAGCCGGGGCGGGGGAGCCAGTTCACGATCCGCCTGCCCCTCGCCGGACCCGGTGGTGGCGGGGCCGACGGGGCGGAGGGCGCCGCCGTACCACAGGGCGAGGAGCGCGGCGCCGAACAGCAGGCGGTAGCCGACGAAGGCGCGGAGCGAGTATCGCGTCAAGAACTGCAATAGCCACGCAATGGCAACGTATCCCACGATGGCGGACACGACGAGGCCGACCGCGAGCGCGGCCAGGTTGTCGCCCGAGGCGAACAGGCTCGCGCGGGCTTCGAGTTCGGGGTGCCTCAAGAGTTTGTACTCGTCATAAAGCTCCTTCAGGCCCGCCCCCAGCACCGCCGGCACACTCAGCAGGAACGAGAAGCGCGCGGCGTTCGCGCGGTCCAAGCCCGCGAACAGCCCGCCGGTGAGGGTGGTACCGGATCGGCTCGCGCCGGGCATGAGTGCCAGCGCCTGCCACAGCCCCATTTGCAGGGCTTGCGAGGTCGAAATCGCCGGCATCGCGGCCGGGTCGGCGTGCAGGTCGGGGCGGCGCCAGCGCCTCGCCAGGGTAT
>CAXTPM010000175.1:0-4878 GCA_964245865.1 uncultured Fimbriiglobus sp.
CCGTCGAAGTCTTTGAGGTCGAGAGTCCCGCCATCGACCAATTCGACCACGCCGCTGATGCGGGCACTGACCGCCACATTCGCCACCGAGTCGCCCGGCCCGGCGATCCCCAGCGAGCGCTCGAACGGCCCGAGGTCGGGTTCGGGCGGACCCTTCGTCGCCGAGCCTTCGGGGCGGTGCCGATAGACCGTCACGGGGACGCGGTAGCCCGACGCCACGCGCACGGGCTGCTTTTTGGAGAGCAGCCCCCGCAGCCTGTCGCACTCCTCCGGCGAGAGCGGCTCGGGGGCGCCCGCCACCACGAACCCGTCGTCGGGGTTCAGCCCGACCTTCACTGGCGGCAACTCGCGCGCGGTACGGGTGGCGCTCCACACCGTCAGCTCGCGCGTGCGGAACTGGTCGGATTCCCCCAAGTCGCTGAAGTCCAGGCGCGCGATGTCTACCTCGAACGCCGGCACGGCGACGAGGTTGATGTCGAACGTCAGGTCGATCGGCGCGGTCGATCCCTCGGCCTTCATGCCGACCGCCACCTGCACGTTCTTCGGCCCGATTACCGCGAGCTTCACCTCCGGCTGCACGACGCCGAGGGTCGGCCGCGCGGCCGACTCGGACGCCGGCACGGTCATCTCGTTGTGCTCGGTCAGACTCAACTGCTTCCACTGCAGCGACTGGATCATCTGCGCCGCGCCGAGCACCCCCAGCAAGTCCGGGGCGCCCGAGGCGCCGCGGCCGAGGCCCGATAGGACTGCGGATTGCACGAAGCGCTCGATCTCCGCGGGCGCGAGCACCGCCGCCCGCGCCGTGGTGCACGCCCCGCAGCTCGTGCCGCGCATCTTGAGGGCGACGGGCTTGGTCGTGCGGTTCTTGAACCAGAACGGCGCGGGCACGAGGTCGTTCGTGATCTCGTGGTGGGCGCGGAAATACTTCTGCGAGATGTCCTCGCTCGACGGGTCGTAGACGGCCTTCTGCGAGGCGAACCCCAGGGGTGGCCCGGTGACGATTTCGTCGGCGGGGCCGGGGCCGGAAGGCCTGACGACTTCCTGACGCGGCGGCGCGTACTGCGACATCACCGTGACGCCGAACACCACTGCGACGAGGAGCGCGACGGCCAGCGCCTTAACTAAGCCCGAACCCGAACGCATGGCCCGCCCCCAGGATATGAAAGAATGTTTTGCCGCAGAGGCGCAAAGAGCGCGGAGGAACCCCAGAGAAAGCCGGGAGTTGTGTTCGGAACGCGAACGCCCCCCGCCCCCCTCTTCTTACCTCCGCGCGCTCAGCGACTCTGCGGCAAAAACTCTTCGTCCTTATCCTACGCACGCCGCGCCCCTAGCGTTCGCCGGGCTTCTTGAGTGCCGCGCCGGATTCGCTGATCGGGCCGCACGCCACGATCACCAGTTGCTCGGGCCGCAGGTGCTTCTTGGCCACTTCGAGCACCCGCGCGGGCGTTACCTTCTCGACCTCCGCGTGGTACTTCTCCAGGAAGTCGAACCCCAGGCCGTAGCGCTCCGCCGCGAGCAACTGGCCCGCTACGGCGTCGGATGTACTCACCCGGAACGCCAAAGACCCCAGCAGGTAGCGCTTGGCGTCCGCGACTTCCTGCTCGGTCGCGGGTTCGGCGCGGATGCGATTGATTTCTTGGAGGAAGCCGTCGCGCACCACAACGAACTTGTCGGGGAACGTGCCGATGTACCCGGCGAACGTCCCCGGCAAGTCGGTGGCGGTTCCGGCGATTTGGGCGGTGACGGTGTACGCCAGCCCCTGCCGGTCGCGCAGGGTCGCACTCAGGCGATCCGTGAACCCCGGCCCGGTGCCGAGCACGTTGTCCATCACCTGAAGCGCGTAGTAGTCGGGGTCGGCGCGCGTGACGCCGAGGTGCCCTAAGAAGACGTGCGTTTGGGCCGCGGTCGGGTCCGAGAGGACGCGCGTCAGGGGTGACGCCCGCTCTGGCGGCGCGGGCAGTACGGGCGCGGCCCCGGCCTCGGGCATCCAAGCGGCGGTGAGTTTCGTGACGAGGTCCGCCACCGCCTTGGGGTCGATGTCGCCGACCACCACCAGGATCGTCTCGGCGGGGGTGTACGCCGACTTGTGGAAGCGCTTGCAGTCCTCGGCGGTGAGCTTACTCACGGTGTCGCGCTTCCCCCGCGCGGGGTGCCCCTGCGGGTGCGCGTCTCCGTACACCAGCTTGGCGAACTCGTCCGAAGCTCGAGAGCGCGGCTCGGTCTCCGCGCCGGCGATGACCGACAACTGTTGCTCCTTGACGCGCTCGAATGCCTCCGGAGGGAAGCTCGGGTTCGCCAGGGAGTCGAACATCAGTTCCAGCCCCAGCGGCAGGTCCGGCGCGAGCACCTTCAGGCTCGCGCCGCCGCGGCTGAACGACAGCGAGCCGCCCACGTCTTCGATCGCCGAAGCGATCTCTTGGCCGGTGCGCTTGGCGGTCCCCTCCTCGAGCAAATCGCTCACGAGTGTGGCAATCCCCGCCTGCTCGGCGGTCTCGCGGCGCGCGGCGTTCTTGATCGACAGCGACGCGACGGCCAGCGGCAGGCGGTGGTTTTCGAGCGTCACGAGCGTCAGGCCGTTGGGCAGCACGACCTTCTTGGCGTCGGCGAGGCGTACCGCCCCGCCGCCCCCGCCGGCCGCGGCCTGGCGCAGCGGCTTCTCGACTGCCGGCGCCGGCTGAGCCACCCCCGCCGCCGGCTTACTCGCCTCGGCGGGGACGCTCCAGACGTAGACCGCGCTTTCCGGGGCGTAGTAGGTCTTCGCCACGCGCGCCAGGTCGTCGGCCGTGACCGCCGCGAGCTTGTCGAGAGTCGTCTTCAGGTAGTTCAGGTCCGACACCGTGACCGCCGACGCGACCAAGTTAGCAAGGCTGTGGACATCGTCGCGCGCGAACACTAGCCCGGCGAACACCTGCCGCTTGGCGCGCTTCAGTTCGGCGTCGGAGACGGGGGTGCCGCGCAGCTTGGCGAGTTCGTCCAACAGTGCCGCCTCGGCGGCGGCGCGGTCCTTGCCTTGCAGCAGTTCGAGGTTGATGCCGGTCCACCCGGCGTAGCGGCCGGTCGAACTCGAACTGGAGACGCTACTCACGAGGCGGTCTTTTTCCACCAGCCGCTGGTAGAGCCGCCCGGTGCGCCCGCCGCTCATCACCTGGTTCAAGACCGTCAGCGCCGGGTCGTCGGGGTGGTTGGCGTCCACCGTGTTGAAGCCCACCACCAGCCGCGCCACGTCGAACTTCGAGGCGAACTCCTTGCGCACCGGCGCGGCGCGGGGTGCGGCCTTCGACTCCGCGCGGCGGGGCGGCAGTTCGCCCTTGGGAATGCCGCCGAACAGCTTGCGCACGGCTTCCATCGCAGGAATCGGCTCGAAGCCGCCGGCGATAATCAGGCTCGCATTGTTCGGGTAGTACCACTGGTCGTAGTAGCGCTTAATCACCTCGGCGGTCGCCCCGCGCACGTGCGACTCCTGGCCGATCACGGGGTGCGAGTACGGCGCCTCGGCGGGGTAGAGCAAGGGCAGGATCAGCTTGTACTCCAGCCCGAACGGCTGGTCCTCGCCGCCCTTGAGTTCCGCGACCACCGCCCCCTTCTCCTGCTCGAACTCGTGCTTGGCGTCGATCCTCACGTTCCGCATCCGGTCGGCCTCGATCTCCAGCGCGATCCCCAACTTGTCGGCGGCGAAGTCGAAGTGGTAGACCGTCATGTCTTCCGAGGTGTAGGCGTTGTTGCGGCCCCCGTTGCGCTGCGTGGCGCGGTCGATGTCGCCGGGAAGGTACTTGTCGGTTCCCTTGAACAACAGGTGTTCGAGGTAGTGGGACAGCCCAGTCTGCGCCTTGTCCTCGTCGGCGGCGCCCACTTTGTAGGCGACCATCGTCGTGACGGTGGGCGCGCCCGGCACCGGCACGAGGTAGACTTTCAGCCCGTTGGGGAGCGTTTCGGTGCGGATGGCGTCGAGGGCGGCGCGCATGGCGGTGGCGATGCCCTTGTCGGCGTCGGTGGGGTCGGCGGCGCGGGCCGGCGCGAGTGCCGCGAGTGCCAAACCCAGCGCGAGTGCCCAGCGAATCCCTGGCCGCATGGCGGCGTACCTCATTGACTGACTCGGTGCGGGCGTGAGCGACTAGTGTAGGCGCTCACCCCCGGCTCGCCACCCGGAAGGAGTCCCCATGCGACTGGTCGCCCTCGCAATTGCCGCCTTCGCCCTGACCGCCCGCGCCGACGACCCCAAGCCCGCGCCGGTCCCTGCCAAAGAGCTGTTCGTCGGCACCTGGAAGCTGACCAAGACCGACACCCCGCAGCCCAAGGGGACCGAGGCCGGGCTGGTGGCCGAGAAGGACGGCACGCTGAAACTCTCGCTCACCCTCAACGGCAAGACCGACGTGATTAAGGGCACCTACAAGTTCGACGGCGACAAGACGGTGGTCGTGACGCTCACCGGCCCCGGCGGGGAGGTCAAGGAAGAGCGCCTGGCAATCGAGGTGACGGCCAAGACGCTCAAACTGACCGACCCCAAGAAACAGGTCGATGAGTTCGAGCGAACTGGCGAGGCGAAGAAGCCAGCGCCGGAGAAGAAGTAGGCCGGGGCGAGTCGGTCGGCGGAAGCGTCCTCAGCCGGCCCGCAGCCCCGCCACCAGCCCCGCCGCCGCCTCGCACTCGCCCCGAGTCACGTCGTGGTGCGTGACCATCCGCACGAGCTGCTTGCCGAGCGCCGCCACCAGCACGCCCTCGCGCTTCAGCCGCGCCGCCACCTGCTGCGCGGTGCCCAACTCCGGGTGAACTTCGGCCCACACCACGTTCGTCTCCACGGGGTCCGGCGCGAGTGTGAGGTGCGGCGACGCCCGCACCGCCTCGGCCAAAAGCTGCGCGTTGGCGTGGTCGTCGGCCAGCC
>CAXTPM010000175.1:4888-7245 GCA_964245865.1 uncultured Fimbriiglobus sp.
TGGTCGAGCGCGTACAGGCACGCCGCGGCGAGGAACCCGACCTGCCGCATCGCCCCGCCCAGAAGTTTGCGCGCCCGCCGCGCCCCGGCGACTTGCGCGGCGCTCCCCGCGAGGGCGCTCCCCACCGGGGCGCCGAGTCCTTTGCTGAAGCAGACCGACACCGTGTCGAAGTGCCGCGCCCACACACCGGGCGGGGTGCCGGTGGCGACCGAGGCGTTCCAGAGCCGGGCGCCGTCGAGGTGCGTGGCCACCCCGTGCCCGCGCGCCCAGGCGGTGATTTCGGCGATGCTTTCTAAACTCTGGATCGTGCCGCCGCCGCGGTTGTGGGTGTTCTCCAGCCACACCAGCTTCGTCGGCGGCGAGTGCATGTCGTCGGGGTTCAGTTTCCCGTCGAGTTGGCCCAGGCTCAGGCGCCCGAAGTGGCCGTCGATGGTGCGGGTGGTGACGCCCCACAACGTTGCCGCGCCCCCGGCCTCCCAGAGCACCACGTGCGCGGTCGATTCGCACAACAGTTCGTCGCCGGGCCGGCAGTGGGCGCGCACGGCGAGTTGGTTCGCCATGCACCCGCTCGGGGTGAACAGCGCCGCCTCCTTGCCCAGCAGTTCCGCGACGCGCGCCTCCAGGCGGTTGACGGTCGGGTCCTCGCCGTACACGTCGTCCCCGACAACGGCTTCCATCATGGCCGCGCGCATCCCCGGCGTGGGGCGGGTCACGGTGTCGCTGCGCAGGTCGATCACGGGCGGCGTTCTCACTTCGCGGGGGCGGAGATGTCTACCGGCGGCGGGCTGTCGTCGAGGAACCAGCGATCCGAGAGCCGCACCAGGCGCATCAACTTCTTAGTGCCGGGGAGCGTGATTGTCGCGGTGTCGCCGACTTCCGAGACGGTGCCCGAAAGCGCGTACTCGCGCAGCTCCCGCGCCAGCCCCGGCTTGTCGCTCACATAAGTGCGGATCGACTGCGCCACCTGGGCGAAGGCCGCGACCTGCGCGCGGCGCTCGACTTCGGACTGGAAGCCGACCGCGTCCAGCGGCACGCGCGTCTCGGAGGCCGCACTGGACGGGGGCGCGGCGCGCTCGGCGTCGCGCTTCACGCGCAGTTGGGCGTCGATCCCGAGTTCGAGTTTCTTGGCGCGCTCGAGCACGCGGGCGTCGATCAGGCTCGGCAGCACGAGGTGCGCGGCGAGGTAGTCCGCCCGGCCCTTCTCGACCGCCTTGGCCAGACTGGTCATCGCCTCGGGCACGGTCTTCTGGGGGAACGCGGCCGGCGAGGCGGCGACGCCGTAGCGGTTGGCCAGCGCCGCCGCGGCCTGCTGGGCCGCGGCGACCGGCGAGACCGGCGGCGGGTTCTGGGCCGGGGCGCCCAGCGCGACCAGGCCGAGCGTGCCGAGGGTGAACATCGTGAGACGCGTCATCGAACTTCCCAGGGGGCGCGAAGGGGCGCGAATCGGCCCGGCCGGGCGCCGGGGGTCGATAAACTGACTATCGGTGGCGCGGGGCGGGTTCCCGCGCGGCAACTCCCCGCTTCGGCGCAAACTCCCCGCGGGTGCGGCATGGCAGGCAATACCTTCGGCACACTGTTCCGCGTCACCACCGCCGGCGTCAGCCACGGGCCGGGTTACCTGTGCATCATCGACGGCTGCCCCGCCGGCCTGCCGCTGAGCGTGGACGACCTGCTCCCGGACCTGGCGAGGCGGAAACCCGGCCAGTCGAAGCTGACCACCCAGCGCGACGAACCCGACCTCCCGGAGATTTGGTCCGGCGTGTTCGAGGGACGCACCGACGGCACCCCCATCGGCATTAGTTTCAGGAACGCCGATCAGCGCAGTACTGATTATAGCGACATCGCCGGCAAGTACCGCCCCGGCCACGCCGACTTCACGTTCGACCGCAAGTTCGGCACGCGCGACCACCGGGGCGGCGGCCGGAGTAGTGCGCGTGAAACCATCGCCAGGGTCGCCGCCGGCGCGGTCGCCAAGAAGTTGCTCGCCACGGCCGGCTGCCGGGTGCTGGGCTACGTCACCCAGGTCGGGCACCTGAAGTGCGACGTACCCGACCCCACGGCCGTCACACTCGACCAGGTAGAAGCCAGCCCGACGCGCTGCCCCGACCCCGCGATGCGGCAGCCGATGTACGACCTGATCGACGCGGTGCGGAAAGACCGCGACAGCATCGGCGGCGTGGCCGAGTTCGTCGCGGTCGGGGTGCCGCCAGGGCTGGGCGAGCCGGTGTTCGACAAGCTCAAGGCCGACATCGCCAAGGCACTCCTCTCGCTGCCCGCGGTGGTGGGGTTCGAGTACGGCGCCGGCTTCCGCTTGGCCGGCATGCGCGGCAGCGAGGCGAACGACCGCTTCGTCCCGA
>CAXTPM010000175.1:7255-9187 GCA_964245865.1 uncultured Fimbriiglobus sp.
CACCAACAACCACGGCGGCATGCTCGGCGGCATCAGCAGCGGCGAGCCGATCGTCGTGCGCGCGGCCTTGAAGCCGACGAGTAGCATCCCCCGCAACCAGGCAACAGTGAACCGCGACGGCGAAGAGGCGGAGATACTGGTGCGCGGCCGGCACGACCCGTGTCTGCTGCCCCGGTTCGTGCCGATGGGGGAGGCGATGCTGGCGCTAGTGCTGGCGGACCACTGGCTGCGGAGCCGGGGGGACCGGGTGTGAGGCTCTCGGCCCCGGCGGGGAAGAAACCCCACCCCCCGGCCCCTCGACCGCGCCGAGAGGGGGCCGGGGGGTGGGGTCTCCGACAGGCTGAGGGGACGAAGCTGCTCAGCCCCGAAGCGTCCACTGCCGGTGCGCCCCCATCTCGGCCCCGAAGTCCAGCTTTTCCAGCAACTCCAGCCCGTCGCCGACGAGCCGGAGGCCGGCCGTGTGGCCGTAGCCGAGTCGGTCAATCGTGCCGTTGTAGTAGCCGATCTCTTGGACGCGGAGCGCTACATCCGCGCCGTTCCCCGCGTCGAGGGTCACGTACATTGCGGCGACCGCATCCCACTCGGCGTATTCCCACCAGAGTTGGGTGAAGGTGTCGCCGACCCCGAACTCGTCGGCCACGCAGCGGCCGCAGACGACGATGAAATCGCCCCGCCTGGCCCGCATCAGTTCTTCCAGTAGGAACGCGATCACAGCCACTTCACCCGCTTCCGTTACCCCCGCAGCACCTTGTCCAACTCCGCGCGCACCTCCCCGATCTGTACGCGGCGCTGCAACATCGTGTCCCGCTCGCGGATCGTCACCGTGTCGTCGGCGAGGGTCTGCCCGTCGATGGTCACGCAGAACGGCGTCCCGATCTCGTCCTGCCGGCGGTAGCGCCGGCCGACCGCGCCCTTGTCGTCGAACGCCACGTTGTAGCTCGCCTTCAGCTCGCGGTAGAGCTTTATCGCCCGCTCGGGCATCCCCTCCTTGTTGACCAGCGGGAAGACGGCGCACTTGATCGGGGCGAGGCGCGGGTGCAACTTCATCACCGTGCGCACTTCGGATTTGCCGCCCTCACTCGTCACGGTTTCCTCGCGGTATGCCTCGCACAGCACCGCGAGTGCGAAGCGATCCGCGCCGGCGCTCGGCTCGATCACGTGCGGCGTGAACTTGTACTTGGCCACGAGTTCCGGCGCGGGGTTGGTCTTCAGCCACGCCTCGAAGCTGTTACC
This sequence comes from uncultured Fimbriiglobus sp., assembly GCA_964245865.1. Taxonomy (GTDB): domain Bacteria; phylum Planctomycetota; class Planctomycetia; order Gemmatales; family Gemmataceae; genus Fimbriiglobus. Next base: position 8,489 of record CAXTPM010000175.1, read on the forward strand.
GAGGCCGGCTTCTTTGCGACTCGGCTCGTCGGCCATCCAGGCGTCCTGGTCGAAGTAGCTGAGCCGGTCACCGAGGCCGGAGTGCTTGGCGTGCTGGGTGAGGTCGTAGTCGCCCCGGTGGGCCACCCCTTCGAGTTCCTGCGGCTCGTCTGAAAAGGGGAACAGGTACTCGATGTCGGTGGTGCCGTTCGAGTAGAACGCGAGTTCGTCCTTCTCCTGGTCGCGTGGCACCAGGTTGGACGACTCGATGCCGAGTGTCGAGTACCAATTCCGGCGTAAGTCGCGCCAGTACTCGTACCACTTCCGGCTTTCGGCGGGGTGGCAGAAGAACTCGATCTCCATCTGCTCGAACTCGCGGCTGCGGAAAATGAAGTTGCGCGGGTTGATCTCGTTGCGGAACGCCTTGCCGATCTGGGCGATGCCGAACGGGAGCTTGACGCGCGTCGAGTCAACCACGTTCTTGAAGTTGACGAAGATGCCCTGCGCGGTTTCGGGGCGCAAGTAGGCCAGGTTCTCTTCGGACTGCACCGACCCGGTGTGGGTCTCGAACATGAGGTTGAACGCGCGGGCCTCGGTCAGTTCGCAGTCCGCGAACTGCCCAGGGTTCACACTCGGTTTGCGCGGGCACTGGGTGCCGGCCAACTGGTCGTTGCGGAAGCGGCCCTTGCACGCCTTGCAGTCCACCATCGGGTCCGAGAA
>CAXTPM010000176.1:0-3522 GCA_964245865.1 uncultured Fimbriiglobus sp.
AGCGCCCCGCCCCGCGCGGCCGCGTCGAGGCGATGGCCCGCGCGATCCTGCACCGGGGGCCGGACGACGACGGTTTCTACCAGGAGCCGGGCGCCCTGCTCGCCAGCCGCCGCCTGAGCATCGTCGGACTCGCCGACGGCAAGCAGCCGATCTCCAACGAAGCGGGCACCGTCTGGACCGTGTTCAACGGCGAGTTGTACGACTACGCTGAGACGCGCGCCAAGCTCGAAGGCATGGGCCACCGCTTCCGCACCTCGACCGATACCGAGCTGATCGTTCATTTGTGGGAGGAGTACCGGCACGACTTCCTCCAGCACATCAAGGGGCAGTTTGCGATCTGCGTCCACGACCAGGCCACCGGCGAGTTCCTCTTGGCGCGGGACCGCGCGGGGATTTGCCCGCTGTTCACCGCCGTCGTGCGCGGCGACGGCGGCGAGTGGCTGCTGTTCGCCTCGGAGGTCAAGGCGCTCCTGGCGAGCGGGCTAGTCGATGCGGCGCCCGACATCCAGGGCTTGAACCACATCTTCACGTTCTTCGCGGTCCCAGGGCCGCAGACGATGTTCCGGGGCGTGCAGTCGATCCCGCCCGGCGAGTACCGGCACTTCACGCCGGGCCAGGGTTCGGCCGAGGCGATGCTAGCCCGCAAAGTCTACTGGCAGGTGACGTACCCCGACCGGGGCGACGAGTGGAACCCGCCGGACGAGTCGCCGCTGATCGGCGAGTTCGCGCAATCGCTCGAGCGATCGGTGCGCCGCCGCCTGACTGCGGATGTGCCAGTGGTGTCGTACCTGTCGGGCGGGGTCGATTCGTCGCTGATCGTGGCGATGGCGTGCAAGATTCTTGGCCGGCCGATCCCGACGTTCACCGTCGCCGTCCAGAGCGACGCGCTCAACGAGGTCGCCCCGGCCCGCGCCACGGCCGACTACCTCGGGTGCGACCCGGTCATCGTCAACTGCGGCCACGCCGAGCTGCGCGCCGGCTACCCGGAGTTGATCCGCGCCGCCGAGGCGCCCGTCATCGACACTAGTTGCCTCGGGCTGATGCATTTGGCCCGCTCGGTGCGCGAGCACGGCTACAAGGTCGCGTTGACCGGCGAGGGCGCGGACGAGTGGCTGGGCGGCTACTCGTGGTTCAAGCTCGACCGCCTGTTCGGCTGGGCCGAGCGCCTGCCGGGCGGCGTCCCGCTGGGGTACCTGGCCAAGAAGCTCGCCATGCGCCTCGGGGGCCACGCCACCTACCCGCGCGCGATGGTGCGCAAGGTGCAGAAACTCGCCGGCGGGCACAACGGCTGGCACGATGTCTACGGACTCATGAGCCTGTCGAAACTGCGCTTCTTCACGCCGGATGTCACCCGCCAGTTGATGGCACGCAGCCCCTACGAAGACTTGAACCTCTCGCCGGATTTGCACCGCTGGCACCCGTTCAACCGCCAGATGTACCTCGGGGCGCGCATCATGCTCCCTGGGCACCTGCTGGCCGGCAAGGGGGACCGGGTGTCGATGCACAACTCGGTGGAGGCGCGCTACCCGTTCTTGGACGAAGACGTGATTAGCGTGATGGCGAAGATTCACCCGCGCTTCAAGCTGCGCGGCGTGCGGCGCGACAAGTACGTCGAGCGCAAGGTGGCCGAGGCGTGGCTCCCGCATTCCATCGCCTGGCGGCGGAAGTTCATGTTCACCGCCCCGATGGATAGCTGGGTGGCGAAGTACGGCGGCTCCACCGCCGGGGGCGCCGACTCGTGGGTCGAAGAGGTGCTATCGCCGGAGTCGGTGGCAAAGACAAACCTGTTCGACTATCAATCCATTGTCGAGGCCCGCGAGCGGCTGGGGCGCATGGGGCCGCGGGCGCTGGGCAAGCGGGCGCTCGAGATGGGTCTGACCGCCGTGGTGGCGACGCAACTGTGGCACCACCTGTACGTCGGCGGCGACCTCGCGTCGATTCCCGGCGCCGACACCCAGTCGAAGCCGAGGGCCGCGTGAACTACGCGCTGCAGACCCTCTGGTTCGAGAAGGCCCGCTACGCCGCCGGGGTCGGGGCGGTGCTGTTTAGCGCGGTGCTGATCGCGCTGCAAGTCGGCCTACTCTTGGGCCTGTTCGAGATCACGTCGATCCCGATCGACCACACCGGCGCGGACCTGTGGGTCGGCGAGGCCGATGTCGAGAGCGTGGACCTGGGCAAGCCGGTGTCGATGAGCCTCATCGGGCGCCTCGACCTCCCCGGCGTCGGCCCACCCGAGCCGATGTACCTGAACTTCGCCAACTACACTAAGTCCACTGGGGGGTCGAACCTGTGCGTGATCGTCGGGAGCCGCCTCGACCCCGACGCGGTCAGTAAGGCCGACGTGCTCACCCCCGAGATGTGCGCCGCCCTCACGGAGAATCTCACGGTCGTGGTCGATGCGTCGGACATGAGTCGCCTCGGCATGAGGGCGGTCGGCGACAAGGGGAAGATCAACGGCCGCGAGGTGCGGCTGGTGGGCACCGTGTCGGGCCTGAAGTCGCTCGCCGCGCCGTGGGTGTTCTGCTCGCAGACCACCGCGCGGGCCATTCTGAGTGTGAACAACCCCGACTACGCCGCCGGCGCGACGTATCTACTAGCCCGCTGCGACTCCCCCGAGCGCGCGGGCGAAGCCGTGCGCCAACTCCGCGCCGAGTACCCGGACCTCACGGTGTACACGGCCGACGAGTTCAGCACCCAGACGCGCTGGTACTGGCTGACGCGCACCAAGGCGGGACTCGCGCTCGGGTACGCGGCGCTCCTGGGTCTCTTGGTCGGCGCCGTCATCACCGCCCAAACCCTGTACAGTGCGACGATGGCCAGCGCCCGCGAGTTCGCCACACTGTTGGCCCTCGGCATCCCGCGCAAGCGCATCTCCCGGCTGGTGCTCGCGCAGTCGTTCTGGGTCGGCCTGGTGGGCGTGTCGCTCGCCATGCCCGTGGTCTACGGGCTGGCGCTCGTGGCCGACAAAGTCGGCACGCGCGTGGTGATGCGCTGGGAAATCTTCGCCGGCGCGGCGGTGCTCACGCTGGGCACCGCAATTCTAAGCGGGTTCATCGCGCTGCGCAGCGTGCAGCGCATTGAACCGATGTCGCTGCTCCGCTAAGACTCTGTTGCCCCCGAGGAACGCCCCCGCCGATGGCCCCCGCCGCTACTTACGCCCTGAAGGCCCACGCGCTGCGCCGCAGCTTCGGCGACGGCGCGAGCCGCCGCGTGGCCCTCGCGGACGTGAGCTTCGAGCTGCGCCCCGGTGAGTTCTCGCTGCTCATGGGGCCGTCGGGTAGCGGCAAATCGACCCTGCTGGCGATCCTCTCCGGGCTGCTCGCGCCGGACTCGGGCCAAGTCCTGGCGATGGACCGGGGCCGCGAGGTCGATGTCTGGAAGCTCCCCGAAGGGCAGCGCGAGGAGTTCCGCCTGCGGCACACCGGCTTCATCTTCCAGGGCTACAACCTCTTCCCGGCGCTTACCGCCGTGCAGCAGCTCGAGATCGTGCTGCGCTGGGGCCAGGAACTCACTCAAGCCGAC
>CAXTPM010000176.1:3532-7029 GCA_964245865.1 uncultured Fimbriiglobus sp.
CGGCGTTTTCCGCGATCCTGATCGACACCGCGCCGCGTCCGCAGGAATCGGCGCGCGCGCTCGCCGACGCCATGGGCGCCCGCTATCTCCCCCTGCCGCAGGCCGACGCGCGCAAGCAGTCCGCCGCGATCCTGGAGCGCCTGGGGCTGGGGCCGCAGATGCACAAGCGCCCCGCGCAACTCTCCGGCGGGGAGAAGCAGCGCGTGGCCATCGGCCGGGCACTCGTGAAGAACCCGACGTTCCTGTTCGCCGACGAGCCGACGAGTGCGCTCGACTGGGAGAACGGCCAACAAGTCGTGGAGTTGCTGCGCGCCGCGGCGCACGACCGGGGGGCGTCGATCTTCGTGGTGACGCACGACCACCGCCTGCTCCCCTTCGTGGACGTGGCGTACCACCTCGAAGACGGCCACCTCACGCAGATGCCCCCCGTCGTGGAGCACGCGGTTTCGGCGACCGTCCCCCTCACCCCCGCCGGAGGCAACCGCCCGTGACTCGTTTCGTGCGCCTGACCGCTGTTGCCCTGGGCCTGTGCCTGGGCGTCGCCACGCTCCTGGGCGCCCGCTCGCTCCTGGGCAACGCCGACGACGGCAAGACCCCGCCGGGTGCCGGCGGCGCGGGCGCCGACTCGGGCGGCTCGGTGACGGTGCTCGGCGTCGTCACCACCGACCCGCCCGAGTCGGCCGTCGGCCCCCCGGCACTCGCGGGGATGCTCACCGTCGAGAAGGTGCTCGTGGCGCCGGGGCAGCAGGTGCAGGCCGGCCAGGAGTTAGTGCTGTTCGACGACCGGCTCGTGGTGCCGAAGGTCAAGCAGGCCGAGGGGCAACTCTTCGCGGCGCGGCAGCTCGCGGCGCAGGCGCAACTAAAGGTGGCCGTGCTGCACCCGCTCGAAGTCGAGGGGCAGCAACTGCGCGTGAGCGCCCTCACGCGGCAGTTGCAGTTCGGCGAGGCGACGCTCGCCGCGCAGCAGAAGAAGTTCGACCGGCTGCTCGGCACCCCGCAGCTCGGCCTGGGCGGCAACGGCGCCACCCAGCGCACCGAGGCCGAGCGGGCGCAGGAGAAGGCCGAGAACGTCGAGCTGCGCGAGGCCGAGTCGAAGCTGCTCGGGGCGCGCGACCAACTTGCCGGCGAGCAACTCAAACTGCGCGGCCTCCAGCAAGCCCCCGTGCAGCAGGAGTTGCAGGCCGCACTCGGCAAAGTCACGCAGGCCGAGGGGGCGCTCGAGGAGGCCAAAGCCGCCGTCGAGTCGTGCCGGCTCCGCGCCCGGCAGGCGGGCCAGGTCGAGCAGATTTTCGCCACCCCCGGCATGACCTTCGGCCCGGCCACGCGCGTGCCGGTCTTGCACCTGATCCCCGCCGGCAAGCGCTTCGTCCGCGCCGAGGTCGAGGCCGAGTTCGTCATGCGCATCGACCACCGCGTCGGCAAGCCCGTCACGGTGACCGACGCGACGGCGTTCGCGCACAAGTACCCCGGCGTGGTGCGCGAGATCGGCGGCGGGCTATTCATTAAACGCGCGCAGGCCGACGGGCTGGTGCTGAACCCCGTGCGCGTGCTGGAGTGCATGGTCGAACTGACCGGCGCGTCGGCGGGGGCGCCGGAGTTAAAAGTCGGGCAGCCGGTGCGGGTATCGTTCCACTAGCATGAGCAGCGCCCTCGACTCGTCCTACGCCTACTGCCGCCGCGCCTGCCGCCGGGCGTCGTCGTCGTTCCCCGCCGCGTTCGCCGTCCTACCCCGGCCCAAGCGCCGGGCGATGAGCGCGCTCTACGCCTTTTTCCGCCTGAGCGACGACCTCGCCGACGGCCCCGGCGAGATTGACGCAAAGCGCCGGCTGCTGGGGGAGTGGCGCACGCGCACGCGCGACGCCCTCACGGGCGGGCGGCACACGCACCGCCTGCACGCCGCACTCGCTCACACCGTGACGACTTATGACGTACCGTTGCAGTATCTCGACGACGTACTTGATGGCGTCACGACGGACCTCGAACCCGTGCGGTACAAGAGCTTCGCCGAGCTGTACCCCTACTGCTACCGCGTGGCCAGCGCGGTGGGGCTGGCGTGCCTGCCGGTGTGGGGCTTCGGCGCGGGGCACACCCTGGCGAGTTCGGCCAAGGCCGCCGAGGCCGCGGGCGTGGCGTTCCAGCTCACCAACATCCTGCGCGACGTGGCCGAGGACCAGGGGCGCGGGCGGGTCTACCTGCCCGAAGACGACCTCGCGCAGTTCGGCCTGAGTCCCGGCGACTGGCACACCCCCAAAGCGCGCCCGGCGTTCCGCGCGATGATGCACTTCCAGGCCGTGCGGGCGCGCGGCTACTACGAGCGCGCCGCCGAACTCGAAGGGTACTTGAGCCGCGAGGGGCGCGCGATCTACCGCCTTCTGAGCGGCCTGTACCGGGGGCTACTCGACCGCATCGAGGCGGCGCGGTTCGACGTGTTCGCCCGGCGGATTTCGCTCGGCACGGGGGCGAAACTGCGCCTCTTGGCGGGGGCGTGGCCGGCGCGATGGGGGCTGGCGTGAGGGGCGGCGGGTGCGTCGGCCCCGGCCGGCCTGACCTCACCCCCTCTCCTTTTGGGAGAGGGGGTGAGAGCGGGTGCGAGTTTCAAGCGATGGCAGGCGCCTAAGATGCATTCGCCGAGTACGATTCTCCCCCTCTCCTCCTGGGAGAGGGGGCCGGGGGGTGAGGTTGCTTTGGACCGTTGCGACACCAACAACCCGCCCGTAGTTATCGTCGGCGGCGGCCTCGCCGGCCTCGCCGCTGCGGTCGCACTCGGCGCCCACGGCGTCCCCACGCTCGTGCTCGAAAGCCGGCCGCGCTTAGGAGGCCGGGCGAGTTCGTTCGCCGACCCCGCTACGGGTCAGACGATCGACGCGTGCCAGCACGTCGGCATGAGTTGCTGCACGAACCTGAGCCACTTCTTCGCCACGGTGGGGGCGGGGCACTTCTTCGAGCCGGAACACGCCCTGACGTTCCTGACGCCCGACGGCCGCACGAGCCGCTTCGGGGCCGACCCGCTGCCGGCGCCCCTGCACCTGGGGCGGGCGCTCTTGGGGGCGCACTACCTGAGCGCGTCGGATAAGCTGCGCATCGGCTACGGGATGACGGCGATGTGGCTGGCGTCGCCGGACAACGACGAACCCCTGCTGCCGTGGCTGCGGCGGCACCGCCAGTCGCCCCGCACGCTGGAGCGGTTCTGGGGACTAGTCCTGGTGAGCGCGCTCAACGAGACGCTGGACCGGGTGGGCCTGAAGTACGCCCGGCAGGTGTTCGTCGAGGGGTTCCTGCGGCACCGCGCCGCGTTCACCTTGCAGGTGCCGAGCGTGCCGCTGAGTCGGCTCTACGGCGCGGAGCTAACCGGCTGGCTAGAGCGGCACGGCTCGGTGGTGCGGCTGCAAGCGGGCGTGAAGAGCGTCGAACTCACCGAGGGCGGTACCCTCGCCGGGGTGACGCTGCGCGACGGCGCGACGGTGCCGGCCACCGACGTGATACTGGCGGTGCCGTTC
>CAXTPM010000176.1:7039-9166 GCA_964245865.1 uncultured Fimbriiglobus sp.
GGCGAACTCCTGCCGGACCTGGCGTGCCTGAAGACTGCGGCGGACCAGGCGGCGAAACTGGAGCCGTCGCCGATCACGAGCGTGCACGTGTGGTTCGACCGCGCGGTGACGCCGCACCGCCACCTGGTGCTGGTCGATTGCCTCGGGCAGTGGCTGTTCCGGCGCGACGGCACCGCTGAGGGGGGGGTGTACTACCAGGTCGTCATCAGCGCCGCGCGACACCTGCAGGGGCTGGGGCACGCCGAGATCGGGCGGCGCGTGGTCGAGGAGTTGCGCGCGGTCTTCCCGGCGGCGCGGGCGGCGACCGTGTTGAACAGCCGCGTCGTGACCGAGCACGCGGCGACTTACGGCGTGACGCCGGGAATTGACGCGCTGCGGCCTGGGGCGGAGACCGGCCTGCCGGGGCTGGTGCTCGCCGGGGACTGGGCGCGCACGGGGTGGCCGGCGACGATGGAGGGCGCGGTGCGCAGCGGCTACCTCGCGGCGCAAGTTCTGCTGAAGCGCCGGGGCATCATCGGCGGCGGGGCCGAACTCGTGCGGCCGAGTCTGGGCGTGCGGGCCGGGTACGAGTGGGGGGCTGGGCGATGATGCTGACGTGCCTGGCCCTGGCGCTGGCTCCCGTGGCGCGGCTGGGCGACCCGTCGGTACTAGCGGTGTCGCCGGCGAAGACCGCGCGGGCGCGGGAACTGGTGCGGCAGTTGGGAAGCCCGATCTACCGGGAGCGGGACGCGGCGGCGCGGGAGCTGGCGCGCCTCGGCCCCGCCGCCGCCGGGCCGCTCGCCGAAGCCGCCGACGATCCCGACGCGGAAATCCGGGCGCGCGTCGGGCAACTCGGGCCGGTCGCCGCCGAGGAGGAGACGCGCCGGCGCGCGCAGTTGTTCCTGCTCGACTGGGCGGGGCGGTACGAGCACAACCTGCCGGGCTGGGCGCTGTTCGCCTCGATTACCGGGGACACGCCGGCGGCGAAGCGGCTGTACGCGGAGGTCTACCGCCGGCCGGGGAACCGGGCGATTCTCGTCGCCATCGAAGGCGCCGGGCCGCTGCCCGAGGCGGGGCTAGGGCTGGTCGGCGGCGTGGGCGCGGCGCGGCCGCACCGGCCCCCGGCGGGACCGCGCTCGGCTCTGGCGGCGGCGCTCGAGGCGCGGCGGCGGGAGTTGGGCCTGGGCCAAGTCGCCCCGCGGCGCGGCGGCGACGCGACGACGCCGGGGGGCCAGGCCGACGCGGCGGCGGTGCTCTTCGGCGAGGCGCTCTCGCCCGCGCCCGAGTCGGCGTGGGCCGAGCGGCGGGAGTACCGGCCGGAGTTGTACCTGGCGCGCGACGGGAGCGGGCGGACACTGGGAGGCCAGGGGCCGTTCGGCGCAGCGCTGCCCGGCCTGGTGCGGCGCTGGGCCGGGGCGCAGGCCGCGCCCTCGGGGCTGGTCGCGGCGATGAACGCTGCGGCCGACTCGGGGGCGATCCGCGCCGCGGCGGCGCGCGTGGTCGCCGCCGAAGCGGCGCCGGCGGGGTCGCGCATCCAGGCGGCGATCCTGCTGGCCCGGCACGGCACGCCCGCCGACCTGCCCGCGCTCTTGGGCGCGGCGTCCGACCGCACCGCGGCCGGCTTCGTCAACGGCGACGACGGCGCGGTGGTGCCGATCGAGGTCGGCCACGTCGCGCTCGCCCACGCGGTCCTGCTCGCCAACCGGCGCCCGCAGGAGTTCGGCTTCGCGGGGTCAGGCGTGCGCGCGGGCACCCAGGGGTACTACTTCGCCGCCAAGCCCGGCCAGACGCAGGCGAGTCAGGCGACCGAGGCCCGCCGCCGCTTCGCCGAGTTCCTGGTCGGGTCCCACGCTGCGGTCGGCGGGGCGGCGGGGTTCGCCGTCACGGGGCTGGCGGGGGCGGCGCCGTGACGCTCGTCTGGCTGGTACTGGCCCTCGCGCCACTCTCCCGGCCCGGCGACCCGGCGACCTTGGCAGCAACGCCGGAAGAGGCCGCGCGGGCGCGGGCGCTGGTGCGGCAGTTGGGTAGCCCCGTTTATCAGGAGCGCGAGGCGGCGTCGCGGGCGCTGGCCAGACTCGGGGCGTCCGCCGTCGCCCAACTCGAAGCGGCGGAGTACGACTCGGACGCCGAGGTGCGCGCGCGTGTGGG
>CAXTPM010000177.1:0-9105 GCA_964245865.1 uncultured Fimbriiglobus sp.
CGTCACCGGAGTGCCGCACGGCGCGGTGCCGAGGTACGTGGCGAGTTTCGACCTGCTCGCCGCGCCGAGCCAGACCACGCCGCAGTGGAAGGAGCAGCTCGGGCGGATGCTGATCGAGGCGTTCGCGTGCGGCGTGCCCGTGGTCGGGAGCGACTCCGGCGAGATTCCCTTCGTGGTCGGCGACGCGGGGTTCGTGGTCCCCGAGGCCGACGAGAGTGCGTGGGCCGACACGCTGGGGCGGCTCTTGGAGTCGCCGGACTTGCGCGCCGAGTCGGGCCGGCGGGGCCGCGAGCGCGCCGAATCGACTTACGCCTGGCCGGTGGTGGCCCGGCAGACGCTCGCGTTCTTCGACGAAGTCCTCGACCGGCGCGCGGCCTCGTGAGCGCCCTAAAGCTCGCCGTGCTGCCGGACTTCGCCGAGGAGCGGTGGCCGAGCATGGACCTCTGCGCCGAGATGCTAGTCAGTCACCTGCCGGCGGCGGGAGTTTCGCCGATGGTGCTGCGGCCACGCTACCGCCGACTGGCCGGGCGCCTCAGCGGGCGCGGGGCGGCGCGCAACCTCGACCGCGTGCTGAACCGCCACCTCGTGTACCCCCGCAGCTTGCGCGGCCAGTCGAGCCACTTCGACGCCTTCCACGTCGCCGACCACAGCTACGCGCAACTGGTGCTGAGTCTGCCGGCCGAGCGCACCGGCGTGCACTGCTTCGACCTCGACGCCTTCAAGTGCCTGCTGCGCCCGGACCTCGACCCGCGCCCGCGCTGGTTCCGCGCCCTGGCCGGGCGGTCGCGCCGGGGCTTGGGCCGCGCGGCACTCGTGTTCCACAACACGCACCTGTTGGGCCGGCAACTCGCCGAGACGGGGCTAGTGCGGCCGGAGCGGCTGCGCTACGCGCCGCTGGGGATCGCCCCCGAGTTCACCGCCGAGGTGCCGCCGGGCGTGCCGCCGGACTGGCTACCACCGGGCGGGCCGGGGCCGGTGCTCTTGCACGTCGGCAGTTCGGTGCCGCGCAAGCGCATCGACGATTTGCTGCGCGTCGCGGCCGAGGTGCGCCGGCGCGGGGTGCCGGCGCGGCTGTGGAAACTCGGGCAGGCGCTCACCCCCGCGCAGCGGCAACTCGCCAGCGAGTTGCACCTCACGGGGGCAATCCTGGAGCGGCAGAACCTCACGCGCACCGAACTGGCGTGGGCGTACCACCGGGCCGACGTGGTGCTGCTGCCGAGCGAGGCCGAGGGCTTCGGGCTGCCGGTGATCGAGGCGCTGGCGTGCGGCGCGGCGGTGGTGGCCAGCGACCTGCTGGTGACGCGCGAGGCGGGCGGCGGCGCGGCGCGCTACGCCCCCGTCGGCGACACCCCGGCGTGGGCGGATGCGGTGGTCGCGGCGCTCGATTCGACATCGGACGCCGAGCGATCCGCCCGGAGTGCGTGGGCGGCGCGCTTCAGTTGGGCCGGGCACGCGCGCCTCACCGCCGGCGCCTACCGCGAGTTGCTGCGATGAGTGTGCGCGTCACGTGCGTGAGTCCCGTGGGCGTGGTCGGCGGCGCCGAGCGCGTGCTGCTGACGTTCCTCGGCGCGGCCAAGCGCGAGGACTTCGGCTTGAGCCTGCGCGTGCTGCTGCTCGCCGACGGCCCGCTGCGCGAAGCGATCGAGGCGCTCGGCTACGAGGCGGCGGTGTGCCCGCTGCCCCAGTCGATGGCCTCGGCCGGCGACACGCAACTGCGCCGCGGCGGCGGCAAACTCGCGCTCGGCCTGAAGGCACTCTCGATGCTCCCCGGCGCGGCGGGCTTCCTGGCGCGCTTCCGCCGCGCCCTCGCCGACTCGCGGCCCGACGTGGTCCACAGCAACGGCCTGAAGGCCCACCTGCTCCTGCGACTCGCGCGGCCGCGCGGCGTGCCGGTGGTGTGGCACCTCCACGACTACTACGCCGAGCGGCCGCTCGCGCGCAAGCTCTTGCCGGTCGCGGCCTCGGCGGGGGGCGGCGTGCGCTTCGGCGCCGCCATCAGCGACTCGGTGCGCGCCGAGACGCTCCGCATCCTGCCGAGCCTGGACATCCGCACGGTGCGCAATGCGGTGCCGGTCGAGCACTACTGCCCCGGCCCCCCCGGCGACGGGGAGTGGCTCGACCGCGCGGCAGGACTTCCGCCGGCCGGCGGGCTGGTGCGCGTCGGACTGGTGGCCACCTACGCCGACTGGAAGGGGCACCGCGTGTTCCTCGAAGCGCTCGCCAAGCTCGGCCCAACGCTCCCCGTGCGCGGCTATTTGGTGGGCGGGCCGATCTACGCCACGGCCGGGTCGCAGGTGAGTGCGGCGCAGTTGACCGCGTGGGTTCACGAACTCGGCCTGACGGGGCGCGTCGGGCTGGTGCCGTTCCAGCGCGACCCGCTGGCCGTGTACCGCGCGCTCGACGTGGTAGCCCACGCCAGCACCCGCCCCGAACCGTTCGGCCTGACCATTGCCGAGGCGATGAGCTGCGGCCGGGCGGTAGTCGTCAGCGCCGCCGGGGGCGCCTCAGAGCTAGTCGAGGCCGAGGTCAGCGCCCTCACGCACGCGCCGGGGGATGTGGCCGGGCTGGCGGCGCAGTTGGGGCGGCTGGTCGCGGACGCGGAGTTGCGGGCGCGGCTGGGGGCGGCGGCGCGGCGGCGGGCGGTCGGGCTATTCGAGCCGTCGAGGTTCGGCCGGGAGCTGGCCGGGTTGATGCACGAGGCGGGTGGGTCTGGCCGGCCGGGCGGTGGGCCGCTACTCTAACGCCCTTCCCCGTCCGCCCCACGCCCCAGAGGCCGGCATGATTCGGCGCTTCCTCGCCCCGGCCCTCGCCGCCGGCTGCCTGCTCTCGATTGCCGCGCCCAGTCGCGCGGCGGATTACGTGTGGACCAACCCCGCCGGCGGCGCCTGGGCCACCGCGTCGAACTGGTCCCCCGGCGGCGTCCCCAGCGCGGGCGACAATGCCACGATCAGCGCCAGCGGCACCTACGGCATTACGCTAAGCGGCACGCAGGTGGCCAATAATGTGACGCTGAGCGCGGCCGGGGCGACGGTGACGGGCAGCCTGGCGGGTGAGTTCGCCCTCGGCGGGACGATGACGCTGTCGGCGGGCGATTGGCGGATGAGCGGATTTGTGAATACTCCGGCAACGCTGCGCGGCGGCAGTGTGGTCCGGGGGGCCGGCGGCGCGGGGACATTCACCGTCGCCCAGACCGTTCGCGCCGTGGGCACCCAGTTCCAGGGCAGCACGCTGCGCTTCGTCCCCGCCGATCGACCCCTGCTCCGCCTGGCGGGCGGCGCCAACTTCCTGCCGGGCGGCACGGTGACGTTCCCCTACGGGTCTGGGTTTCCTTACGGGGAGGACAGCGGCATCCTGTACGAGTCGTCCGCCACGCTCAGCGGCACGACGGTGAACCTCGGCCCGCTCACCAACTTCGCGGCGGCGGGCGGCGCCACGCTGACTATCGCGGCCGACTCGGCCGTGCAGTACACCGACCCCAACGCCTCCGACTCGGTCGCCGTCGGCCGCATGTTCACCGAGCCGAGCGACGCCCCGACGGCCATCGTGAACCGGGGGACGATCCGCTGCGTCGGCGGGCAAATGGTGGTCGGGCAATACTTCGCGGTCCCGACGCCCCGAGACTCGCGCGCGGGGCTAGTCAACTCGGGGCTGATCGAGTCGGCGGGCGGGGCGGGGGTGTCGCTGAACCTCAGCGAGGGGTTCACCAACGAGGCCGGCGGCGTGCTGCGCGCTACGGGGGGCGGCAGCCTGACGATCTTCGCACGGGACTGGACCAACGCCGGCACCCTCCGGGTCGAGGACGGCAGCGAACTGCGGCTCGGCGGCACCTTCACCCGCGCCGGCCTCGGCACGGTGGTGCGCAGCGGCACCAACGTCGTCGGCATCATCAGCGGCCGGATGGACAACGGCGGCGGCACCTTCGCCCTGAGCGCGGCCACGGGCAGCTACCGGCTCTACGGCGACATCTACGACTTCGGCGAAATCCGGGGCGGCTCGATTACCGCGAGCGGCGGCGCGCGGCTCGAAATCCGCCCGATCCCCGGCGGGGGCGACGCGGCCGACTTCTCGCGCCTCACCGACGTGGCCGTCGGCCCCGGCGTGGTGGACCTCTCGGCCCGCAACGCCCACTTACTCGCCGCTGGCACCACCAGCTTCGCCCCCGGCGACACCCTCGACCTGTCGGGCCAGGGCGCCTCGCTGTTCTTCCGGGGAAGCCGCACGCTCACGAACCTGACAGTCAACCTGTCCGGGAGCAGCGCCGGCCTCGGCGTCGCCGACGACCCGAGCGGCGCGCTCGACAACACGCTCACCTTCGGGGCCGGCGCGCTGGTCCGCAAGACGGGGGCCGGCCCCGGCGCGATCACGGCCCTGAACTTCGCCACCCCCGGCGCCTCGTTCGCCGTCGTCAACGCCGGGCTGATCCGCGTCGAACAGGGGGCGCTCTCGGTCGAGGGGCTTCCCCGCTTTTCCAACCAGGGCACCGTCCAAGTCAACCCCGGCGCCACCCTGAGCGGCAGCTTCTCCACCAGTGCCGGCGGCACCCTGCTCGGCGGCGGGACCGTCACCGGCAACCCCGTCATCGCCAGCGGGGGCCGCATCCAGGCCGACGCCGGCGGGCAACTGGGCGTCACTGGCAACCTCGAAGTCCAGGCCGGCGGGGGCTTGCGCGTCTCGGCCAGCCGCACCGGCGCCGGCTCGGCCACGGCGGGGCTAGTCTCGGCGACGGGGGCGCTCGACTTCACCGGCCTCGGCGGCGGGAGCCGCTTCGCCATCGAAATCGACTCGTCCGGCCTCACGCTCGGTGAGTCGTACACGATCACCGTGGCGAGTGCCCAGGGCGGGCTGCGCCGCAACGGCATCTCGCTCGCGGCGGGGTACGCCTTCGACCCGAGCGACTACGCCCTGAGTTCCCCGGCGTTCCCGGCGTTCTCGAACGTGCTGCTGCGGACGACCGACGGCAACGCACTGACGCTGAGCTTCACCCCGGTGCCCGAGCCGACCACACTGGGGCTGGTAGCCCTCGCGGCCTGCGCCTGGCTGCGGCGCCGGCGCGCGAAGAAAGCCCAGGGACGGCCGCCCCTGGGCTTCGCTTGTTCCTTGGCCACTCGCGCCGCCGGCTAGTAGTCGCCGTTGACCTCGCCGCCGCTGCGGCTGACGATGGCGGCGAACGTCTTGAGGCTGATCGAGTCGCGCACGAACGCGACGTGCCCGTCGCAGAAGCCGACGTTCATGCCGCCGGTGTGGAAGGCGTAGGCCTCGTTGTAGTTGGTGCCGTTGAACGCGATAGGGTACTGGGCTACGAGGTCGGGGTTGTTGTTGCTGTCCTTGGGCCACAGCGCCCCGGCCTTGTTCGACCCATCGACGCTGAACGGGCCTTCGCTGTCGGTGTAGGAGATGCCCTGGTTGTTCGGCACGGGGTCGGAGCCGCCGGGGTACGGCGTGGCGGTGACTTGGGTCTTGCCGACGTACACCAGGGGGCGCGCGCCGCACTCGGCCACCATCAGCGTGTTCGAGGTGCCGTCTTGGATCTCGAGGATTTTGGTCGTCTGGTTCTTGTACATCGCCCCGCGCGACAGGGCGTCGAACTCGCTGCACTTGCCCGTGGCGCACTTCCCGCCGGCGGGGAGGTTGTACAGCGAGGCGTACACGAACGACTTGACGCCGTTGAGCGTGTCGTAGTCGGTGGTCGCGGCCACGTCGGTGAAGGTGATCGGCGAGGGAGGCCCCCCGTTCCACAGGCTGGTGGTCGTGGCGGCGCGCTGCGGCACGCTGGGGCACTGGAACGTCTTCACCTGGACGCTGGCCACGCTGAGGTTCGACTTGCCGCCGGAGTTGGTGGTGGTGTCGAACCAGCTCTTGGTGTAGTCGTAGAGGTTCGAGACGTTGCCCTGCTCGATGTAGGGCAGCGTGAATGCCCGCCACGAGTGCTTCGCGCCAGTCGGGTTGCCGGGGACCACGACCTTGTCGTAGTTCGCGGCCGGGAAGAACTGGTTGGCGTCGTGGTAGTTCTGCATCGCCAGGGCGAGCTGCTTGATGTTGTTCTGGCACTGCGTGCGGGCCGCGGCCTCGCGGACCTTCTGCACCGCCGGCAGCAGTAGCCCGATGAGGATCGCAATGATGGCGATCACGACGAGGAGTTCGATGAGCGTGAACGCCGTCCGGGCGGGCCGGGGCGAGGGGGCGGTGGGCATGGCGGGGCTAGGTCTCGGGGCCGGGCGGAAAGATGAGGGAACGCTGAGACCAGCCTAAAGGTTTCCCCGCGGGTTTGGTGAAGGAGGCGTGAAGATCGCATGAGGAATGAGAGATTCGCCTACAAGTCAACTCGGAACCGCCCCGCAATCAGGCAGCCGGTCATGTCGTGCGCCGAGCGCGTCAGCCGCAGGAGGATGCCCCACTTCGCCACCGCCGCGATGCTGGGGAACACCAGGTACACGTAGGCCGTGGCGATGGGGGTGTCGGTGGTGCAGCAGACGCCGCCGACGGAGATGTCGCAGGCGGTCCCGGCGAGCGGCGGATCGACGCGGCCGTCGGAATGCACGGGGTAGAGTGTCACCGGCGCGTCGGTCGGGATGCGCGCGGCCTTGCGGCGGTCCTCGGCGTTCTGGAGCGCCCCGCGCACCTCCTCGAGCATCTGCGGGATCGACTGCTCGCTGCTGCGAATGAGCGCCGCGTCGGCGGGGCCGTAGAGCTGGCCGGTGAGGCGCGCCTCGCCGAGCAGACTCCCCGCCGGGGGGAGTTCGGCCAGGACTTCGAGGCCGCTGGGGGTCTTGCGGCCCCACAGCCCCCCCCCGCCGCTCACCGGCCGGCGGATCGCAAACAGGTCCGGCTTGAGCGTCTCGACCTCGGCCTGCTGGCGGTCTTTGAGCACCTGCAGGCGCAGTTGGGCGGTGCCGGGGATCGGCCGCACGGGGAACCGGCACGCCCAGGTGCCGTCGGCCTGGCGCAGCGGGCTGCACGGGTCGGCGGGCACCCGGCCGTCGGGCGTCAGGCCGGCCACGAGGGCGTCGATGAGCGCCTGCACGTCCGGGGCGGTGATCGGCGCGGGGTTGGTTTTGACCAGGCGATCCGCCGGCACGACGCTCCAGATGCGCGCGAGCGCCACCGGCTCGACTTTCGCCGGGACGAAGCTAATCAGGTCGATCACGTCCTCGTCGGCCTCGACCGGCGCGGCCTTGCGCGGCACCACCAGGCTCGGCTTACCCCCCGGCGTGACCAGGCGCGACGGCGCGGTCGGCGCGGCGAACCGCCCCGTGAGCTGCGACGGGTCGAGGCCGGCGCGCTCCACCGGCGCGGGCGGCAGCTCGACCTCCGCGCGGCTCAGCCGAGTCTGCCGCACCGCGAAGTGCGTCTTGCGGCCCCCGTCGGACTGCGCCCAGGTCTCGGCCTCGTGCCGCCCGGCCTCGATCAGCGCGTGGACGAACTCCAGACAGGTGCGGAAGCGATCCGTGGGTGCTTTGGCGAGCGCCTTGGCCACCGCCGCGCGGTCGCCCTCGGGCAGCGGGCCGAGGTCCGGCGCGCTCGCGGCGTGCGCGAGCATCATTTGTTGGGGCGACTTCGCCGGGTACGGGAAGCGCCCGGTCAGCATCTCGAAGTACACCAGCGCCAGGCAGTACTGGTCGGAGCGCGGGTCCACCCGGCCGTGCAGAATCTCCGGCGCGACGTACTTGGGCGTGAGGCCGCGGTTGGACCCCGGCGTGCTGACGGTGAGTTCGTGCCGGCGGGCCAGCCCGAAGTCGCCGACCTTCACGCGCCCGCAGACCAAAAACAGGTTCGCCGGCTTGATGTCCAGGTGCTGCAACCCGTGCTGGACCGACAAGAGGTCGAGCACCTCCGCGGCGTCGGCCAGGTAGCCCAAAAGTTCGTCGCGCGGCACGCCCGGATGGCCGGCGGCGAGGCACTCGTTGAAGCGGTCCTGCAACTGGTGGTCGGCCAGTTCCATGACCATGACCAAATCGTCGGGCAGTAGCTCGACGCGCTCGAGCATGAGTAGGAACGGGTGGCGGATGCGCTTGACGCGCTCGAACGCCTCGAACTCTTGCCGCAGGGACGCGTCGTCGTCGGCGTTGCCGGAGTTGGTGTCGGCGACGAACTTGATCGCCTTGTGGAGTCCGCCGGGGGCTTCGGCCTTCCAGACCTCGCCGAAGCCGCCGCGCCCGAGTGGTTCGAGCAGGCGGTAGCCGGGGAGCGGCTCCTGCCCGGCGAGCTTGCGGTAGGGGCGCTCGGCGCCCGTAGTAGCGGCGCCGGTCGTGGTCGGGGCGGTCTGCACGGCCGACTCCAGCGCGGCACGGGGGCGGTATCGGTTTGTGCGAGTCTAGAACACAATTCGCCGGGCGCACGGCAATCGACGCCGGGAACTCCGTCGGGGGTGTCGGCCAACCCGACGGATCGCCGAAACCCGCGCCCCGCCGCGGCCCTCCAACGGGGCATGAAAATCGCCTGGTGGGCCAAGCGCGACCTGCGCGTGACTGACAACGCCGCACTCACCGAGGCCGTGGCCCTGTGCGCCAGGCAAGGCGGGCAAATCCTGCCCGTGTACTGCCACGAGCCGACGCTGCTGGGCGCGCCCGACTCGTCGCCGATGCACGCGCACGCCCAGTGCCAGGCCGTCGAGGAGTTGCGCCGGCAGTTGCGCGCCCGCGGGGCGGACATCTACGCTGCGGCGACCGACGCCCTACCCGCGTTCGAGCAGTTGCGCCGCGCCGTGCCGTTCACGCACCTGTTCGCCCACGAGGAGACCGGCACCAAACTCTCGGGCGACCGCACCCGCGCCGTCGCCGACTGGTGCCGCTCGGTGGGCGTCGAGTTCCGCGAGTTCCCCCAATCCAGCGTCCGGCGCGGCGGAGTGGACCGCGACCACCTGGCCGAGCAATGGAAACAGCGCGTCTCCGGCGTGCGCCCCCTGCCCGCCCCCACTCAAGTGCCGATGACCGCGCGCCTCGCCGCCCGCTGCGCCGCCACCGCCATCCCCGCAGTGCCCGGCTCGCTCGACTGGCAGCCGGTGAGCGAGACGCACGGCCGCAAGACCCTCGCGCAGTTCCTCGCCGACCGCAGTCTGGGGTACGCCGGAGGCATCAGCTCGCCCAACAGTGCACTCCACCACGGCAG
>CAXTPM010000178.1:0-9051 GCA_964245865.1 uncultured Fimbriiglobus sp.
CCACCCGCCGGCTGCGTGGGAGGGGGAGTACCGCAGGGAGACGAAGGCCGCCCGCGCGGACTACTTCCGCCGTAAGGCGGAGGTGGTTGGCGGTGAGTTCGACGCCGCCGACGCCGGCTGACCGACACGCCCCGGCACTGCCGGGCCGGGGCGTTTTCCAGAACCCACACGAGGAGTCCGACATGCCCGACACGCGGGCCGGGGCCGATGCGCGCCCGGATGAAGTCAAGCCCTACTCCATCGCGTCGCTCAACGTCTTGCAGATGCGCAAGTACCGCACGCCCGAGGCGGTCGCGGTCTTCAACGCCACCATCGAGAAGGACGGCCAGCTCGTCCCGGCCATCCTCGCCGAGATCGGCGGCGAACTCTGGCTCGCCGACGGGGCCGCCCGCTTCGAGGCGCTCAAGGCCTGCGGGAAGGCGGAGATATTAGCCTGGATCGACCCCCGCATCGACACGATGGCGAAGCTGGTCTCGCTGATCTTCAAGTCGGAGTCGCGCTCGGCGAGGCACTTCATGGACCTGGCGGAGCTGGTCCACCAGTTCCGCGTGGCGAGCGGCCTCTCCGGCAAACAAACTGCGGCCGAGCTGGACCTGCCCGAGGGCAAGGTTAGCGTACTGCTGAGCTTCGCCGAGGCGGACTACCCCGAAGGCCTCAAGGCCTGCTTCGCCGACGACCGCCTCAAGCTCCAGCACCACATCGCCGCGCAGAAGCTCAAGCCCGAGGATCGCGTCGAGGCGCTCCGGGCGGCTGCGGAGAACGGCGTGTCGGCGAGCAAGCTGGCGGCCAAGAAGAAGCAGAAGCGCAACGTCCAGCCGACCATGCTCACCATCGAAGTGGGCGGGGTCTCCCTGACGTTCCCGGCGGCGATGGCGGCCGACGTGTTCCGCCAGCACCTCCAGGCGGTGATCGGCCGGGTGAAGGAAAGTCTGAAAGTCGTTAGCAAGCAAACCTTACCGATGCGCGAAGTGTTGGCCGCGAACCCCGGAGGTCGCCGTGACTGATTTGGAGTGGATCGGCGCGAGCGCGGCGGTTCTCGGGGGGTGTTTCGCACTCAAGAGTCGCGGCGGTAAGTCGAACGCCCCGGCAACGCCCCGCACGCTGCTCGACCGGCGGCTCAAGTGGGGCGGCGGGCTGCTCGACTACCGCGATGTCTGCAAGTCGGTGCTCATCACCGGGGAGACGGGCAGCGGCAAGACCTCCGCGATGGCGGCGCTGGTCAAAGAGGTGGCCCAGGACGGCTGCGGGCTGCTGATTACCGGGGCCAAGCCGTCTGACTGTCAGACTTACCTCAAAATCTTGAGGGCGGCGGGCCGCAGCGACGTGGTGGTGATTAGCGCCGGAGGTGGCGCCAGGGTCAGCCTGTTCGACGAGCTGTTAGGTGACGGGGATTGCCCGACCGAAGCCATCAAGCTCCAGGCGGCGTTCTCGGGCATCTGCGAGGCGCTGTCCCGGCGCAAGCAGTCGGGCGGCGAGGGGGAGGGTAAGTTCTTCCGCGAGGGCGGCGACCGGATGGCGCGCCTGGCCATCGAGCTTCTGTTGGCCGCCGGCGAGGGCGTCACGGTGCCCCGGATGCTCGACGTGATCCGCACCGCGCCGAACTCGCCCCGGCAGGCGCACTCGCCCGAGTGGCGGAAGTCGTACTGTAGCGCGCTCCTGGAGCGGGCGCTCGCCCACGCCACGCCGGAAACCGGGGCCGATGTCCGCGAGCTGCTGTCGTACTGGACAGCCGAGTACCCGAACATCGCCGAGCGCACGAGGTCGTGCTTTCAGGCCGAGGTGCAGAACCCGGCAGACCTGTTGAGTCGTGGCGTGGCCGCCCGGCTTTTAGGCGGCGAGGCCACGGTGAGCATCAAGGACTGCGTCGCCCGCAACACCATCATTCTGACCGATTTCAGCGTCGGCCTCGACGGCGAGATCGCCGTGGTGGTGAACACGGCGACCAAGCTCTTGGTGCAGAAGGCTCTTCTCGCCCGCGCCGCCGCCGCCGACCAACTGCCGTATTTTCTATGCATGGATGAATATCCGGTCATCTACACGAGTTCCGACGCGGCCTACTTGGCCACCCAAAGAAGCTCTCGCGGACCTCAGATTATGGCGTGCCAGGGCGTCGAGCAGTTCAGGGAAGGCACAAACAACGATTCGACGGCGGACATCGTGAGCGGCAACTGCATTCAGGTGGCCGCCGGACCCCAGACGCCCGCCACGGTGAAGTTCTACGTCGAAAAAATCGGCGACGCGCTCCAGGTCGCCGGCGGCGGCAGTGTTAGCTCGAAACCCTACGACTCCCCGGCGGACCTGCTGGGCGGCGGCACCGCCCAGGCCACGGGTTCGTTCAGCCAGTCGCGGATGAGCGTCCTCACCCCGGCTTGGTTCGCTAACCAGCGCTTCGGGGGGCCGGAGAACGGCCTCGAAGTCGATTGCACCGTGTTCTCGCCGTCACTGGTCCGGCGTGTCGGGTCGCCCTTCGCGCAAGTCTCCATCAAACAGGGGGAAAAGTAGATGCAAGGCAACCAAGAGGGGGGCGGCAAGGCCGCCCTGGGGCTGTTCACCTGCTTCGGGGCGCCATGGGCGCTCGCGGTCGCCCAGGGCGGCCCCGGCGTCGGCCCCGGCCACCGCTACGTGCTCTCGCTGCGCACGTTCGTCGGGTACGCCCTGCTAACAATCTGGGCCGGCCTGTCGATGTCGAACGCGATGCATTGGCTCTGGGCGCTGCTCTGCCTGATGGGCCTGATCCACGCCGCCACGGCCAAGCGCCGGGCCGGCACCCCGACGACGTACTGCGGCACGCCGCTCCTCGCGGGGACTCTGGGCCACAAGGGCGCGTGGGCGTTCTGGTCGCTCGGCGGGTTCGCGCTGGGGGCGTGCCTGCTGGAAATCGAGCGGCCGGTCGGCATGTGGCTCATGATCGCCGGCGCCTCGGTGGCGCTCCAGTTCGGCGGGGCGTACAGCCGCGCGGCGCACCTGGATGACGATTTGGCGGACGCCCAGCTCGACGCGGTGGCTCGCGCCAACCGCACCAAATTCTAACCGAAGGAGACCGGATGAAGTCGGCCAAAGAGATCGCGGCCTGGGCCGCCTCGAAGGCGGCGGAGAAGCTAAAGGAGGCGGTCACGGAGGGGCCGCGCGACCTGGCGTCGTGGGCGGGGGCGCAGTCGGGCCACGCCGCCGAGACGTTCACTCGCATGACACTCGACGGCCCCAGTTTGTCGGGCCGGGCCTACGCCAGCGACGGGATGGACGTGGGCTACGGCGTCCAGTCGCCCGAGGCCCAGGACTACGGCGCCGAAGGCCCCTCGCCGGAGGTCGAGGCGCCGGAGATGGCGAAGGCGCAACAGAAACAACTCGAAGCCGGCGACTGACCGGCGGCACCTCGAACCCCTTACTCAGGAGCGACCGCAGTGAACCCGAATCAGCCGAACCCGACCGAGCCGAACCCGGACCAGCCGAAGACGACCGAACTGAACGCGAGCGAGCCGAAGCCGGCCGCAGTGAAGTCGTTCTGGGTCGCCGCCCTTCTCGACGCCCTGCCCCACCTCATCAAAGCCGTGGCGGCCGCCCTCGCCGCACCGCCCGCCGCCCCCCGCCCCCCCTTCGCCCCGCTGATGCGGGAAGCCTTCCCAGCGACGGAGTTCCTCCGCGAGGGGCTGGCCCGCGTCAGCCTGGACGGGGGCGCCGAGACGTGGGGGGTGCTGGCCTGCGAGCGGGTCGGCGGGGGCGTCACGCTGGAGGTGCCGGGGGTGCTGGCGCTCCCCCGCGCCGCGTGCGACCCCCGCGTGCTCCTGCACATGCTGCGGCGGAGCGACCAGATGCCGCTGGGCCACTGGGCGTCCCGCCACCAGGCCGGGGAGGAGGTGTTCTCCGTGATCGCCACCCTCCCGCCGGCCGCGTCGGGGCCGGCGATCCGGGAGGCCGCCCAAGTGCTGGTCCGCGAGGCGGACGACTTCCTGGCCGAACTCGGCGCCGCCTAGCCCGGAAGTAACACGAACCGGGGGCTCGGCGCCGAGCCCCCTCCCTTCCCCGCTTAGGAGACCCCGCATGTTGTTCGGCAGCCTGATCCAAGAGGCGCTCGCCGCCGTGGGCGCCATGTCCATCACCGCCGCCCTGATCGCCGGCGGCGCGGCCTACGCGGTCTACCGCCACGGCAAGCGACTCCCGCCCCGAACCCCGCCCGACCTCGACTAGGGAGGCCCGCCATCACCCCGCTCCGAATTATCGTCGGCTTCACCGCGATTCTTCTGGTCCTCGGCCCCGCCGAGAACCGCGCCGGCGTCCTGGCGGTGGGGGCAATCTCCGCCGCCGTGGTGCCGCTCGCCCTGCAACTTTACGGCGTGCATTTGAGCAAACACCTCGACGCCCTCGCCGCCTCCGCCGCCGAGGCGCGGGCCGAGAGGGAGAGGCTGGAAAAAATCTACGACGACCTCGTCCGCCAGAAACGGGAGAAGACCGATGCCGCGACCGCTAAGAACCCTGATCGCCGGCCTCAAGGGCCTGCCCCGCAGCGTCCGCCGCGTGCCGGCGATTGACGAGGCGGCGGCGCTAGGGGGCATTGCCGCCGTCGTGGCGGTGATCGCCCTGGCCGACGCACGCGACGGCTCCATGAGCGTCCGCACGGCCTACGTGCAGTTCGTCGCCGCCGGACTCGCGGTCGTCGCCTGCCTCAAGGTGTGGCCGCGCCCGCGCCCGAGCGACGACGACCTCTCCGACGCGGCCGACGCCTGCGCGAAGGCCATCATTGAGGAGTCCTTCCCGGACTCGAACACGCGCGGGCTGCGGAACGCGGTGGGCCAACGCATCTACGCCGCCATCAAGCAGCACGCGGCGAGGTGCGAGGCCGAGTAGTCCCTTCCCCGCCCGCCCCTTTGACCGGGGGCGGGCCTCACCCCAGGAGTTCTACCGTGCCCACCTTCCTCATGCTCGTCTTCGTCGCCATGTGCTACTTCGGCAAGCCCAGGCGGCGCCGCTAACCCGGAGGCCCGGATGAAAGACGTGATCGCGGCCTCCGCCGCAGCCCTGACCAACATGTTCCCGGCGCTCGAAGCCCTGACGCCGTGCGAGCGCTACCAGCGGTTCAAGCTCGTCCTCGAAGCGGCGCTCCTGGCGCGGGCCGAGTTCGCCCGCGAGGAGTTCAGCAACAACTAAGGGGGGATCACCGTGGTGACGATGGAAGACCGCTCGACCTGGGCGCTCGATGTCCTGCCGCTCCGCCGGGACAATCCTAACGAAATTTGGCCGGAGCTGGGACTGCTGATTAACGGCGTGCCCATCGTCTACCTGGCCAACGCCTTCGAGCCGGGGCTGACCGCGCGGCTGAAGACCTGCCCGACCGAGGTCTACCCCACCTTCGAGGCGCTCCGCTCCGAAGGCCGCTGGGTGATCGACTGAGTTACCAATGCCAACCGAAGGGGGTGACTCGTGGATACGGGCGACAAGTCGCCGCTGCTCACGCCGGGGCAGTGCGCCGCCCGCCTCGGCGTCTCGCTCACGGTGGTCTACAGCGCCCTGCTCTCGGGGGCGCTGCCCGGCTACCGCCTCGGGCGGGTCAGCCGCCGGGGGGCGTGGCGGGTGCGGCCGGAGGATTTGGAGGCGTGGCTGGAGGCGCTGCGGTCGGTGAAGCGGGCGCCGGTTTTACCGACCGCGCCCTTTTCCGAGTTGGACGCGGCTCGGCTCCGGCGGGCGTGGGGGGGCTGATCTTTTCGGCGGCTGCCTCCAGGTGCTTGCCCTCGTCCACGTGGGCGTAGACAGAGTTAATCATGTCGAGCGAGGCGTGCCCCAGCATCCGGGCGAGCGTGACCGGGTCCACGCCGTTGACGATCGCGCGGGTGGCGTACCCGTGGCGGGCCAGGTAAATGCACAAGTCGTCGCCCAGGCCGAGCGACTCGCGCAGGCGGGTCATTTGCTGCCGCAGCGCGTTCGCCGTCCACGGCCCGCCGCGCGTGTTGAGGAACACGCGGGCGTGGCCGTTGTTTCGTTTCCGCTCCACCATCTCCCGCACGGCCGCGGTCGGGACGATCACCCGGTCCTTGCCCGTCTTCTTCGCCGTCTTGTGGGCCTTCAGCAGCCACCTCCCCCCGTGGATCATCGCCCAGGTCAGCTCCCGCAATTCCTTGGGCCGGGCGCCGGTCTCGCGCATGGCCAGGAGGAAGTCCCCGAAGCACTCCCCGGCGGCGTCGTAGAGCTTCTGGAACTCGTCGTCGGTCATGGCCCGCTTGCGGGGCTGCGGCTTGGGCCGCTTGAGCTTGGCGAGCGGGTTGTTGGGCACCAGCCCCTCGCCCTCGGCCCAGGAGAACACCCGGAAGGCGACCGTGCGTCCGTTGTGCCGCGTCGCCTCGCCCCACGCCCTGGGCGCCTTGCCCCTGGTCCGCATCGGCACGTCCGACTGCTCCCACAGCTTCATGTCACGCTTGACGCGGGCGGGCGAGGCCATTTCCGCGAGCCAGTTGTTGACGTGGTGGGGGATGAGGTCGGCGGCGAGGGTGCGGCCGCAGTGCTCGGCGAAGCTCTGGCAGTAGTAGCGGTTGACGCGGTGGGTGTCGGCGGCGAGCTCGCGGCGGCTCCAGGCGAGGTAGGCCTCGATAACATCGACCACCCGCCCGGTGGGGGCGGGGGCGTTGGGCCGGGTGCGCTGCACCTTCCTCAACTCGACGTAGCGCTCCTCGGCGAGCTGGCGGTGGTGCTCGTCCTCGGGGCCGTGTATTAGCCGCGTCTTGACGCCGGAGAGGGTGATCATCCACCAGCCGATGTCGGCTCGGTGCCAGACTTTTGCGGGGCGTGCGATGGGGCACCTCCTGTTACTGACGGGGGCGAGGGCCGGGAGGTCGGGGTGCCGGCTGCCTGCCGCAGAATGCCGCCCGAGCGTCGGTGCGTGAGACCAATGCTCGGCGACCGCCCGTACCAAACTCCGTACCAAACACAGCCCAATTGTACCAAACTGGGGGAGTTTCGCGTCGCCGGCCGACGAGAAAACGCCTGTTTTCGAGGTATTTTTCGAGATGTGCTAGAAGCTACGGAACCGAAGGTTGTAGGTTCGACTCCTACTGGGTGTACTAGAAAAAGCAGGGTTTTCGGAAGCACGGGCCGCGGTCTAAGTCTGGCACTGCCAGAGTTGAGCCCCGGTGGCCCCCTCCGAGGCTTCTCCCATACCAAAGTCCCGCAGCCTTTCTACCGCGAAGACCGCCGCCGCTGGTACTTTCAGCTCGACGGCAAGCACTTCAACCTCGGCCCCGACGAGCAGCCGGCCTTCGTGGAGCACCACGAGGTCATGGCAGCCAGGGGCAACGCCCTAGGGTCCGTGCCCGATCCCTCGCCGCAGCCCGTCCCGCCCAATTCTCCACTCATCTCGGTAGTCCTCGACGCCTACCTCGGGTGGTTCGAGAAAAACCGCTCCCCCCGGACGTTGGAGGGGTACCGCTGGCACCTCCAGCGCTCCCTGTCCGCCCCGCCCGGCCGGCACCTGGAGGACTGGGTCAACTGCAAGAAGGGCGGCGAGCACGCCTGGATACCGACCTTGCCGGGCGAAGGCTGTAGTTAGCGCGAAATGCGCGTTCGCCTGGTCCCACGGCCGTAGCCGATGGGTCCGCCCGGCCGGGGGTTTGTGCGGCGGTGAGCCGGCGCCGCCGGGGGCGAAGGACGGGGCGTCACCGGGCGCGGGCCGGCCACGACAAGGTGCGCGGCGGCTAATTGCGGCTGTAGACTAGCCGACGAACACCCCGCCGCCGAAGCCAGCGAAGGCGTCGAAGTCCCGCAGCGCCGACGGCACTCCGCCCGCCGCGAGGGCTGCCCCGGTGTAGGCGCCCACGCGGCTCCCGGCGTTCTCCCCGGCGCCGGTTACTAGGTCGGCCCTGGAGTCGCCGTCGAGGTTCTTCGCCCCCACCCGCACGCCGCCCCGGTTGTTCGGGTCGCCGGCGAAGAAGTTGACGATCCGCTCGCCGTCGGTCGGCTGGTTATTGGGCGTCGTGACGAGCAGCGAGGCCGCGCCGAACGCGCTGACGCGCGGCCCGCCGCCGGGGCCGCCGCCGACGATCAGGTCCGCGCGGCCGTCGCCATCGACATCCCCGGCAGCGATGTACACGCCGTTGCGCAGCGTCTGCTCGAAGGCGAAGAAGTTCGCCAGCGCGCGGGGCGACCCGGCGGCGGTACTCGCGCCGTCCCACACGGTGACCCGCGGCCCGCCGCCGAACCCGGCGGCGACCAGGATTTCCGAGCGCCCGTCGCCGTTGACATCCGCCACGGCCGCGCGCCCCGCCGCGGAAGCTCGGGTCGTCGATGCCGAAGTAGCTCACGAACGTGGCGAACGTGGCCCCGGAGTACGCCACCACGCACGGCCCGCCGCTCTGGTCGGGAGTCACCACCAGGTCGGGCACCCCGTCGCCGGTGATGTCCCCGGCGGTGACGAACACCCCGCCGGTGAAGCTCGACTCGAACGGCTGGGTGCTGAACAGTTCGGCCTGGGTCGCGCCGTCGAGCACGCGCACGCGCCCGGCGACGCCGGGGCCGGTGCCGACGATCAGGTCCGCCACGCCGTCGCCGGTGAAGTCCGCCGCCGCGACCCGCACCCCGCCGCTGAAGCCGGGGAAGGCGTCGAGGCTGTAGCGCTCGCTGCCGTCGGGGTTGAACAGCCGCGCCACCGCCGCGCCGCCGGCGTCGGCCCCGGCGGCGAACTGCGGCGAGCCGACCAGACGCGCCGCCGCCGGGGTAGGCGGGACAACCACCACCGGGGGAACCACCACGGGGGGGACGACCGCCGGCGGCGAGGTGCCGGTGGCGTCGGTGATCGTCGTGGCCCCCGGCGGCGCGGCGGCAATCACCGCGCCGTCCTGGGTCGCGGCCAGCACCGCCTCGCTGTTCGCCCCCGCGCCCGAGCGCCCGACGACTTGGAGGCTGCCGCCGCCGGTGGTGATCTTCGCGCCGGCCACGAGCACCCAGACGCCGCGGTTGGTCCCGGCGGGTCCGGCGCCGCCGGTGCCGTCCACCACCACGGGGGCGAGGCCGCCGGCGGTGACGAGCGCGCCGCTCTGCACGAGCACCCCCGTGGAGTTGCCCCCGGCCCCC
>CAXTPM010000179.1:0-8950 GCA_964245865.1 uncultured Fimbriiglobus sp.
CGACGCCCTCGAAGCCCAGGTGAGCGTGCCGGCCGGGCCGAACGCGCACTGGTAGTCGCTGCGCTCGAAGGTTGAAGTGTGAAGAGTGAAGTGCGAAAGGAAGAAATGGCAGCGGCGAGGTCGTTCTCTCTCCCTTTCACTCTTCACACTTCAACCTTCGACACTCGGAGAACACAATGTATCTGTATTGCCTGAGTCTGTCCCCCGACGGCTCGGTCGCCTCGAAGGAGCGCGTCGAACTCGCCGACCTCACCCCCGCGATGCTGGCGCCGTTCCTGGGGCCGTTCGCCGGTGGCTCGGGCGAGGCCGAGATTCCCGTCCCCGGCGGCGACCCAGTGGTCTTGGGCTGGACGACCGAACCCGACGGCACGGCGCGCGGCTCGTGCCACGTGGGCGATGTGCTGGCGCTCGAGAGCGTGCTCGCCGCCGGGGTCGATGCGGCGGCGGATGTCGAACTGCTGACTGCCGCCGGGCGCGAGTGGGGCGAGGGACTCGACGCCAGCATTTACGGCGAACTCGCCGCGATCGATCAGCGGCCGCTTTTGATCTCGCAGCAGACGGGTGCCGCGGAGTTGCCGGCGGGGCTGGCCGGGGCGGACGTGCTGCTGGCGGCGCTGAGCTTACAGGCGCGGGAAGAGTCGTGAGGCGGAATCGGACTCGCCGAATCCGGCAGGCGGTCGCTGCACTGGTGTGCTTGCTCCTGCTCGCCGCCCTCGGCGTCGGGCTGATGGGGCGCGGCCCGCGCCCCATCACCAAAGAGCGGTGGCTCGCCGCCAAGCCGGGCATGACGCTCGCGGAGGTCGAGCAGTCGTTCGGCGCCCCCGGCCGGCCGCTGACATTTCGGGTCAACCCGGCCCAACCGAAGTACGCCCTCCCGGAGGTCCAGACGCTCGTCAGCAGCGGGGGCTACCCCGTCGAGTTGGCGTTCGACCCGGAGGTGGTCTGGCGCGTCTGGCGGTGCGACGACTTTTACCTGATCCTCCACTTCAGAAACGGCGTGCTGATCGACCAGGGCGGTGGTCCGAGCGCGAACACATTCTGGGAAATCTGGCGTGCCCGGCTGGGGCTGTGACGGGCACCGCCGGCTTGCTAGGCTGGTCGGAACCCAATTCGCAGTGAGGAGACCCGCCGTGCCCCCACCCCGCCGCCGCACTCGGATCCCACTCGCCGCCGCTGTGGCACTACTCGTGGTTGTCGCCCTGCTGGGGGCGCCGCGCCTCGGCGGGCCGCGCCGGACCACCCAGCGTCAACTCGTGACGACGCAAAAGGGGATGACGCTGGCCGAGGTCGAGGCAATCTGCGGCGGTCCCGGCGAGCCGGTACGGTTCGACCCCGACCCGGCCGCGCCCGGAGACGCCGTGTTAGTGCTGGGCGGGCGCCGGGTGGTGCGGGTGACGGCCGGGGAGAGTGCCGACCCGGCCGTGACCTGGCTTATGTGGCGCGGCGCCGACGGTTCGGTCACCGTCGGCCCGTTCCGAGGCGGCGTGCTGCACCAAAAGTACGGCTTCGGCGCGACCGAGTGGCCCGGCTTCTTCGAGCCCCTGCGCGGCCGACTCGGCCTCTAGCCGCTTCGCCTTGCCCCGCCCGGCCCCGGCTCGCTACACGCCCCCCCCCTCGAATGACGCGCCCAACAGAGGTGACGACCGTGCCCGCCCCCCTGCCACTGCCGCCGATGGAACTCCGGGCGCTCGTCGGCCCGCGCGACGACGAGGACTTCGACAACCCGACCGGGGCGCCGATCTACGCTCACCTCGCGCCCGAGGCGTACCGCAGCGTGTTCGACTTCGGCTGCGGCTGCGGCCGCACCGCGCGGCAGCTCATCCAACAAACGCCCCGCCCGGCGAACTATGTTGGCGTCGATCCGCACCGAACCCTGGTTGACTGGGCCGCGGCGAACCTCGCCCCGGCCGCGCCGGGCTTCGCGTTCCGCCACCACGATGTCTATTCCCCTGGGTACGCGCCGGGCAACAGCCTGCGCCTCGCCGAGCCGTTCCCCGTTGCCGACGCGAGTGCGAGCCTAGTGATCGCCCACTCGGTGTTCACGCACCTGTCGCGGGACCAGACGAGCTACTACCTCGGCGAAGTCGCGCGGGTCTTGGCCCCCGACGGGGTCGCGTTCACGACGTGGTTCCTGTTCGACAACGAGTCGCTGCCGTTCCTGCCCGACGGGCCGCACGCGCTTTACGTCGATGAGAAAGACTTCTCCGCAGCCGTGCTGTACGACCGCCGCTGGCTGCACGCCGCCCTGACTCGCGCCGGGCTGGTGGCCACCCGCGTCGGAGCACCCGCGATTGCCGGGCACCAGTGGGAGGTCTGGCTCGCGCCGACCGCAAGCGGCGCGATTGATCGGTTCCCGCTGGGGGACGACGGGGCGGAGTCGCTGTGCGGCGCCACGCGCCGGGCGATGGCCGCGCCGCCCGCGAATCGCTCAGGGCTGGCCGAGGCCGCGCGAACCGGGAGCCGCAGCGGCACCGGGCCACCCCCCGCCGAGCCGCCGCCGGCGCCCGAACTGTACGGCCCGCTCGCGGAGTTGGCGGGGGTGCGGCGGGAGTTAGCCGAGGCGAGTTTGCGGGCCGAACAGTGGCGCCGCCGGGCGCTGGGCTACCGCGCGGCCCGCAAACTCGCCGGCTGGGCGGGGCTGCGGGCCGCGCGGTAGCCGACCTGCAGGGGCGGACTATGTTATGCGGACGCAAATCTCCGCCGGAGCCGTGCCGATGACCGCCCGCCGCCGCATCCTGCTTGTCGCAGCTGCTGCCGTGGCTGCACTGCTGGCACTTGCTCTGAGCCACCCGCCTCGCATCAGCAAACAGCAGTCCTTCGCCGCCGTGCCGGGAATGACGCTCGCCGAGGTGGAGAGTTTGTTCGGCGGCGCGGGCGAGGCGCTGCTCTTCGTCCCCGACCCGCGCCGGCCCGACCTCGGGGTTCCGCAGGTGGACCTGGATCAGACCAACATCGTCTGGACCGGCGACGAGGCGTTCAACCCCGCGATGGCGTTCAAGGTCTGGCGCGGGCCGGGGAAGGTCTACATCTTCCGCTTCGAGAATGGAGTCCTCGCGGAGCCGGGCTTCGAGTTCGGCGCGGCGCCGACGTTCCTGGACCGTCTCCGCGCCCGGCTGCGGCTGTGACGCCCTGCCTGGCAGCCGCCCCGCGCTCTCCCTAAACTGAGAACGCTCCCGCCGCCCCACGCACCCCACCCGGAACCGCCGCCATGACCCCGCTGCAATCGCTCGTCGCCACGGGCACCAAAGTTTGGCTCGACAGCGTGGACCCCGACCTCATCGCCGCGAACTTCAAGCTCGGCGCCACGGGCGCTACGTCGAACCCGATTATCATCGGCGAACTCATCGGCACCGGGCGCTTCGACTCGCTGATCAAGCCGCTGGTGGACAAGGGGCTGGACGACAAGGAAGTCTGCTGGGCGATGACCGACAAACTGGTGAGCGACGCGCAGGCCGTGTTTCTGCCGGTGTGGGAGCGCACGAAGTGCGACGACGGCTGGGTGAGTTTCGAGTTGGACCCGCTCCTCGAAGACAACGACAACCCGCTGCCGGTGGCCGAACGGACGCGGCGCTACATCGAACTCGGCAAGCACTACGGCATCGGGAAAAAGAACCGCATGATCAAAGTCCCGGCCACCGAGGGGGGCTTGGGGGCGCTCGAAGAACTCGTCGCGGCCGGGATCGCGCTGAACGTGACCTTGATCTTCAGCGAGCGGCAGTACAAGGCCGCGCGCGACGCCTGCTACCGCGGGGCGCAGCGCGCCGCCGACAAGAGCCGCGTCAAGACGGTCTACAGCATCTTCGTCAGCCGGGTGGACGTGTACACCGAGAAGCACGTGCCGGACCTGATTCCCGAGGCGCAGGGGCTAGTCGGCATCGTCAACGCCAAGCGCATCTACGCCATGAACAAAGAGTTCTGGGCCGACAAGGGCTTCCCGCTCAAGCAGGAGATGATCTTCGCCAGCACCGGCACGAAGAAGAAGACCGACGACGCCTGGAAGTACGTCGCGGCGTTCGCCGGCGACGACATCGAGACCAACCCGCCGGCCACCAACGACGCGGTCGAGAAGAGCGGGCAGAGCTTCACCAAGCAGGTCCACGTCCTGCCGGACGCCAAGATTCTGGCGGACATCGACCAGAAGGTGAGCATGCAGAAGCTCGAAGAGACGCTGATGAGCGAGGGGCTGAGCAAGTTCGCCGACCCGCAGAAGGGGCTGCTGACGCTCGTGGCCAAGAAGCGGGCCGAACTGAAGTCGTGAGCGAGTTCGCAATCCGCCTCGCCGCCGAGGCGGACCTGCCGGCCGTCGTGGCGATCTACAACGAGTCGATCCCCGGCGGCTGGAGTACGGCGGACCTTGTGCCGTGGCAGCTCGACGCCGCACGACTGGCGTGGTTCGGCGAGTTCACGCCGCATCGCCGGCCGCTGTGGGTGGCCCTCGCGCCCGGCGGCGAAGTCGCGGGGTGGGCGAGCCTGAAGTCGTTCTACGGCGGGCGCCCCGCCTACGACGCCACCGCCGAGGTGAGCTTCTACGTCGGCGGCGATTACCAGAAGCGCGGCCTTGGACGGCGGCTGCTCGGCCACGTCGTCGCCGAGTGCCCGCGCCTCGGAGTGACGACGCTTTTGGCGATGCACTTCGACCACAACGACGCCACGCGGCGGCTGTGCGCACACTTCGGCTTCGAGCGCTTCGGGCACCTGCCGGAGATTGCGGAGATCAGCGGCGCGAGGCGGGGGCTGGTGATCGCGGGGCTGCGGGTGGCGGCCTAGTGCCCCTACCGTCCGAGTCCCCGAGCGGGGGCGTAAGCTGTCCGTGTCCGGCCTTTCACGAACACCAGACACGGGGGGCTTACGCCCCCCGCTCGGCGACTCGAACCGGGGAAGAAACTGCCCCCCGCGCCAAGAGTGCCACCCGCTTCGCCCCGCCCGGCGGCGTCCACCGGCCCACCTCGGCGAACCCTAGCTTGGCGTGGAACGCCAGCGACCCGGCGTTCGGCGGCTCGACATCGACCTCGCACGCCAGCCAGACTAGCCCCCGCCGCGCCGCCTCGTCCGACGCGCGCCCGTAGAGCGCCCGGCCCAGCCCCGCGCCGCGCGCCCCGGCGTCGAGCACCACGCGGTCGATGTACAGGAAGCCGCGCAGGCGCGACTGGAACCAGCCGAAGTGGCTGCCGCCGTAGGCCGAGGTCTCGCCGAACGCGAGCAGGAACCCGGCCACGCCCCCCGCTGAATCGGTGGCGACCTCGAACCAGTCGGAGAGCGCCGCCAACTCGGCGAGGCGCGCCGCGTCGAGCGGACTCAGCGCCGCGACCGACTCGGCATTCAGCCGCAGCACCGAGTCCGCATCGCTCGGGGCGTAGGGGCGGAAGTCGTGGGGCGCCAGCGCCCGCCGCACGGCCGCGAGGAACCCCGGCGAGACATCCGCCGGGCCGCTCGCCGTCACCCGCGCCAGGCACTCGGCGAAGTCGCGCCGCCCCGCAAGGGCCAGCCCCGCAGCCGCCACGACCACCGAGCGGCTCATTCCCGCCGAGCAACTCACCAGCGTCGGCACCCCGGCGCGCACGAGTGCCGCGACCGACTCGACGGCCAGCCTCACCAGGTGCGGCGGGTTGTCGGCGCCGTCCGCGAGCGGGAAGCGTAGCCGAGTCAGCGAGCGCGGCAACTCCGCGCCCGGCTCGGCGTCGGCGAGTTCCACCACGGCTTCAGTGCCGGCGGCGAACAGCGCACGCGGGTCGCGCAGGTCGCCGGCGTGGCCGAGGAACAGCGGCGAGTGGGGGACGGGGCGCATGGTTCCGTTTCCCGGTAAGCCGGGGGCGGTTTAGAACTCGATCACGTCCAGCGCCGCCGGCACGACGAGCACCTTGCCGTCGCCGATGCGCCCGGTGCGCGCGGCCTTCACCACCTCGTCCCGCACCGCCTCGTAGTTCTCGGCCGTCACCCACGCGGTGATTTCGACTTTGGGCAGGTAGGCCATGCTGAACTCGCCGCCGCGATACTTGTCGAGGTAGCCCTTCTGGCGCCCGTAGCCCTTGGCCTCGCGCACCACACACAGTTCGGCGCCCGCGCGCTGCACCGCCAAGAGCACGGCCTCGGCGCGGAACGGCTTGACGACGATGACGAGTTGGCGGGTCACGACGCCCCGCCGCCCGCGCCCGCCCCGCCGCCGCCGAAGCCGCCGCGCGCCACGCCCGGCTGGTTGGGGGCGCCGCCCACCCCCGGCCGCGGGCCGACGCCGGGCCGCACGCCGCCGCCCCCGCCGCCGAACATCGAGCGGCCGAAGAACAGCGGCATCCAGAACGGGACGTAGCTGCGGTGGTAGCCGGCCTGGGCCTGCCCGCCGGCGCCCCGGCCGTCGGGGGAAGTCGTCGGCGTGCGCGGGGCGACCCCGGTGCCGTCGCCGCCCGCCCCCCCGTCGCCCCCCCCGGCGATTTCGGTGCCGGGGCCGAAGTCGCTGCCGCCACCCTCAGCATCATCGTCGTCGGGCGCGGGGATCGCGCAGCAGCAACAGGTGCAGAGCGCCGCGGCACCCAGAATCGCGAGCGTGAAGGGGCGCGAGCGCCGGCGGGGCGGGGGCGGCGGGCGGAAGCTTCCGTCGTCGCCCCCCTCGGTTCGGAAGCGCTCGTTGGACCCGTCGCCGGACATGGCACACTCCACCCGTGGGGGCCGCCGATTGCGCGCTTGCCGCGGCGCGACCCGGCCCGAACAATACTATGAACTCACACCGCCGCCCGCACCGCCCCCGACCAGGATGAGAGCCGCCATGGCCGTCAATAGCTTCCAGACCCGCGCGACGCTCGAGGTCGATGGCCACGACTACGCATTCTATAGCCTGCCCAAACTCGCCGAGCGCTTCCCCAACGTCGGGCGGCTGCCGTATTCCTTGAAAGTGCTGCTCGAAAACCTGCTGCGCACCGAGGACGGCCTCGCGGTGCGCGCCGCCGACATCGAAGCGCTCGCCAACTGGAACCCCGCCGCCGAGCCGGATACCGAGATCGGGTTTTCGCCCGCGCGCGTGCTCCTGCAAGACTTCACCGGCGTGCCGTGCGTCGTCGATCTGGCGGCGATGCGCGACGCCATGCGCCAACTCGGCGGCGACCCCGACAAGATCAACCCCCTCGTGCCGTGCGAACTGGTGATCGACCACTCGGTGCAAGTTGACTTTTCCGGCACCCCGGCCGCACTGGAGGAGAACACCGAACTCGAGTACGGGCGGAATCGGGAGCGCTACCAGTTCCTGCGCTGGGGCCAGAACGCGTTCCGCAACTTCAAGGTGGTGCCGCCCGAGACCGGGATTGTGCACCAGGTGAACCTGGAGTACCTGGCGCGTGTGTCGTTCGTCAGCGGCACGAACGTGGTGTACCCCGACACCCTCGTCGGCACCGACAGCCACACGACGATGGTCAACGGCCTCGGGGTGCTCGGCTGGGGCGTGGGGGGCATCGAGGCCGAGGCCGCGATGCTCGGCCAGGCGATCAGCATGTTGATCCCGCAGGTCGTCGGCTTCCGGCTGTACGGCAACTTGCGGGAGGGCACCACCGCCACCGACCTGGTGCTGACGGTCACGCAGATTCTGCGCAAAAAGGGCGTCGTCGGCAAGTTCGTGGAGTTCTTCGGCGAGGGGCTGACGGCACTCCCCTTGAGCGACCGCGCCACGATCGCCAACATGGCCCCGGAGTACGGCGCCACCTGCGGCATGTTCCCCGTCGATGGAGAGACCCTGAGTTACCTCAAGACAACGGGCCGGCCGGTGGAACTGATCCGCATGGTCGAGCAGTATTACAAGGCCCAGGGGATGTTCTACTCGCCCGCCGACGGCCCAGCGAGTTACACCGAGGTGGTCGAACTCGACCTCGCCACGGTGGAACCGAGCCTCGCCGGGCCGTCGCGCCCGCAGGACCGCGTCAACCTCCACGACGTAAAGCAGAGCTTCGGCGACGCCCTGCCCAAGCTCAAAAGCGCCGCGAAGCCCAAGACCGTCGCACTGGGGATGGAAGGCCCGGTGGGCGACTCGGCCGCGACTCCGGGACAGTTGCGCGACGGCTCGGTGGTCATCGCCGCGATCACGAGCTGCACCAACACCTCGAACCCGTCTGTCATGCTCGCGGCCGGCCTGGTGGCGCGCAACGCCGTCAAGAAGGGATTGCGCTCGAAGCCGTGGGTGAAAACGAGCCTCGCGCCGGGGTCGAAGGTCGCCACCGACTACTTCGAAGAAGCGGGCCTGACCGAGTACCTCGAAAAGCTGCGCTTCCACACCGTCGGCTACGGCTGCACCACCTGCATCGGCAACTCCGGGCCGCTGCCCGAATCGGTGTCGAAGGAGATCACCGCCAACGGGCTAGTCGTCGCGGCGGTCCTAAGCGGCAACCGCAACTTCGAGGGGCGCGTGCACGGCGAGGTGCGCGCCAACTACCTGGCGAGTCCGCCGCTGGTGGTCGCGTACGCCCTCGCCGGCCGGGTCGATATCGACTTCGACGCCGAACCCCTGGGCGCCGACAAGGCCGGCGAGCCGGTGTACCTGCGCGACATCTGGCCGAGCCAGCAAGAAGTGATCGACACCGTGCACGCCTCGGTCAAAGAAGCCGGGTTCCGCAAGGTCTACTCCGGGGTGTACGAGGGCGACCGCTACTGGCAATCCCTCGACGTGCCGAAGGGGAACCTCTACCAGTGGAGCCGCAATAGCACCTACGTGAGCGAGCCGCCGTACTTCCAGGGGATGACGCGGGCGCCCAGGCCCGTCGGCGAGATCACCGGGGCGCGCGTGCTGGCGCTCTTGGGCGACATGATTACCACCGACCACATTTCGCCGGCGGGCAACATCAAGAAGGACTCGCCGGCCGGCGCGTACCTCATCAGCCGGGGCGTGCCGCCGGCGGAGTTCAACCAGTACGGCGCGCGGCGGGGCAACTGGGAGGTGATGGTGCGCGGCACCTTCGCCAACGTGCGCCTGCGCAAC
>CAXTPM010000180.1:0-8917 GCA_964245865.1 uncultured Fimbriiglobus sp.
ATGGGAAACCCTCCCACCGTTGGAGAGGGTTACGCATCAGCCGGATTCGGTATGACGGGGCGAGTTCGTCGCACGGCCCGGCCTCGATTCGGCGGCGATGGCGGACGTGCATTTCTGCAAAATAGTCGGCCGGCAGCGTGCGGTTCAGCGTGTCGGAAA
Organism: uncultured Fimbriiglobus sp.; assembly: GCA_964245865.1. Lineage (GTDB taxonomy): Bacteria > Planctomycetota > Planctomycetia > Gemmatales > Gemmataceae > Fimbriiglobus. The sequence goes on from CAXTPM010000180.1 coordinate 160, forward strand.
TCACCGCCGTCCACGCTACCAAGAACGACTCTCCGTGCCGGCACTCCGAGAGCGGCGGGCGGAAGTGGTCCAGAGTGGCACGGCGAGTCCCCTGGCGGTGCCGGCCATTGTCGCCCGCCGCCGCCGGCGCGTCAACGCCGCCCCCGTCGGGACTGTCGGCATTCGCCGCGAGTTACGACTGACCGCCCCCCGCCGGTTCCGCTAGACCGGACGGTTGCCCCGCGGCGGCGCGGCGCTACAATGCCGGGTCTGTTCATTTGTCCAAGGAAGTGCGAGCGTATGCGGCCCCGCGACGGCGTGATGATGCAACTGTTCCACTGGTACACCCCTGCCGACGGCAGTTTCTGGGACTCGTGCGCCCGGCGCGCCCCCGAACTCAAAGCGGCCGGGATTGACGCTGTCTGGCTCCCCCCTGCCTACAAGGGCTATGACGGCGCCAGGGAAGTCGGCTACGCCGTCTACGACCTGTACGACCTCGGCGAGTTCGACCAGAAGGGGAGCGTCCGCACCAAGTACGGCACCCGCGACCAGTACACGAGCGCCGTCAAAGCGCTGCAAGCCGCCGGGGTGAGTGCGTTCGCGGACATCGTCGTCAACCACCGCACCGGCTCGGACGGCTTCGAGGACGTGCTGGCGACGCCCTACCCCTCCGACGACCGGCGCGAGCCGAAGGGGCCGCCCAAGGTCATCAAGGCCGCGACCGCGTTCACGTTTCCGGGGCGCGCCGGCAAGTATTCCGACTTCACCTGGCACTGGCGGCACTTCGACGGCTGCGACTACGACCACAACAACCCCGACGACAAGAACACCGTCTACCTTTTCGACGGCAAGAGCTGGGACGGAGAGGTCTCCGACGAGTTCGGCAGCTACGCCTTCCTGCTGGGCGCGGACATCGACTTCGAGTCGGCGGAGGTCGGCGAGGAGCTGACGCGCTGGGGCCGGTGGTTCCTCGACACGACGGGCATCGACGGCTTCCGCTTCGACGCGGCCAAGCACATCAGCGCCCCGGCGTTCCCCGCGTGGCTCTCGCGCATGGAGGCGCACGCCGGGCGCGAGCTGTTCTCGGTCGCCGAGTACTGGTCGCACGACGTGACGCAACTGCACCGCTTCCTCGACGGCGCCGGCCCGCGCGTCGCCGCGTTCGACGTGCCCTTGCACTGGGCGTTCCACTGGGCCAGCCAGGCCCACGGCCACTACGACATGCGCCGCATTTTCGACAACACCCTCGTGAAGGAGCGCCCGCAGCAGGCCGTCACCTTCACCGACAACCACGACTCGCAGCCCCTACAGGCACTCGAAAGCGCCGTCGAGCCGTGGTTCGTTCCGCTCGCCTACGCGCTGATTCTGCTGCGCAAAGACGGCGCGCCCTGCGTGTTCGCCCCGGACTACGACGGCGCGGAGTACGAAGACACCGCCTTCAGCGGCGAGCGGCGCAGCGTCAAGTTGCCCTCGCACCGCTACCTGCTCGACATCTACCTGCGCGCCCGGCGCGAGTTCGGCCACGGCGAGCAGTTGGACTCCTTCGACCACTGGAACCGCGTCGGGTGGGTGCGCCTCGGCGACGAGGCGCACCCCAAGGCGATGGCGGTGCTGCTCAGCGACGGCCCCGAGGGGACCAAGTTCATGCAGACCCGCCGGTCGCCTGGGACGCGGTTCCACGACCTGACCAAGCACATCGCCGACGCCGTCGTCGTAGGAGACGACGGCCGGGCGGAGTTCCGCTGCCGCGAGCGCTCGGTGTCGGTCTGGGTCCAGGACTAGCCGCCCGCGCGAACCTCCCCCCGCGCCCGCGCCTCTTGCCGTGGCGGGCGGCCGCGAGTTCGGGTTCCGGGGGGAGTGTGCCGTGGGCGCCTCGCGCGGCGATTTCGTCAAGTACCCGCGCACGCCCCACCTGTTCGGCTCGCGCGGCACCGCCGACGACAAGCACCTCGGCCCCGCCGAGACCGCGGCAATGCTCGCCGACCCGAGCCTAGTCGTGGAAGAGAAGCTCGACGGCACCAACGTCGGGCTGCACTTCACCCCCGAGGGCCGCTTCGTCATCCAGTGCCGCGGGCACGAAGTCACGACGGGGATGCACCCGCAGTACGACCTGCTCAAGCGCTGGGCCGCGGCCAAACGGCCCACGCTCGAAGCAGTGCTCGGCGACCGCCTCATCCTGTTCGGCGAGTGGCTGTACGCGAAGCACTCGGTGTCCTACGCCGCGCTCCCCCACTACTTCTTCGAGTTTGACCTTTACGACAAGTCCATCAAGGCATTCCTCGATCTCGACGCACGCCTGACGCGACTTGACGGCACCGGCATCTGCACCGTACCCGTGCTGCACCGCGGCGCGACCGACGAGGCCGGCTTACGCGCGCTGGTCGGCCCTTCGGCGTTCGCGTCGAGTTTCGACAACCCACTGACCGGCCGCGCCGACGACATCATGGAGGGACTGTACGTCCGCACCGAGGCCGGGGGGCGCGTGACGGCGCGGGCCAAGCTGGAGTTCGTCGAGCGCGTCAAACTCAGCGAGCACTGGCAGCACGCCGCGATGGTGCCGAACCGCCTCGCGCCCGACGCGGAGATGTGGTCGTGACCTCGTGGGCCGGTGTCGAGGCGGCGGACGCGCGCGGGCTGCTCGACTGGGCCGAGGCCCGGCCGTGGGGCGCCGCCATGCGGGCGTGCGGCCAGGACGCGGGGTGGCACGCCGAGGGCGACGTGCTCACGCACACGGGAATGGTGCTCGCCGAGTTGGAGCGCCTCGCCGAGTGGCCCGCGCTCGCCGAGTCCGAGCGCCTGGTGCTGCGGCTGGTCGCGCTGTTCCACGACGCCGGCAAGCCCGCCACCACGCACGTGGACCCCGCCACCGGCCGGACGCGCTCGCCGAAGCACGCGCAAGTCGGGGAGCGCATCGCCCGCGCCGCCCTGCGCGAACTCGGCTGCCCGCTGGGGGCGCGCGAGCAAATCTGCCGGCTGGTGCGGTATCACGGTCGCCCCCCGTACCTGATCGACAAGCCCGATCCCGAGCGGGAAGTCGCCGGCCTCTCGTGGCTGGTCGATCACCGCCTGCTGTACGCCTTCGCCCTCGCCGACACGCGCGGCCGGCTCACGGTCGGGGCCGGCGACGCCCGCGCCGAGGACGCGCTGCACCTGTACAAGCTCGCCGCCCAAGAAGCCGGCTGCTTCGGGTCGCCGTACCCGTTCGGGAATGACCAGGCCCGCTTCCTGTTCTACCGCGGCCAGCTTTCGGACCTGCGCTACGCCCCGCGCGAGGACCACGCCTGCACGGCGACACTGATGTGCGGGCTGCCGGGGTCGGGCAAGGACACGTACCTCATGCGGCGCCGCCCCGAGTTGCCGGCGGTGTCGCTCGACGCCCTGCGCGGCGAACTCGACTGCGACCCCGCCGGCGACCAAGGCGCGGTCATCCAGGCGGCGCGCGAACTGTGCCGGGGGCATTTGCGCGCCCGGCGGGACTTCGCGTTCAACGCCACCAACACCGTGCGGGCCACGCGCGCCCGGTGGGTCGAGCTGTTCGCGAGCTACGGGGCGCGGGTCGAGGTCGTCTACATCGAACCGCCGCCGGAGGTCGGATTGGCCCGGAACGCGGCTCGGGCGCGGCCGGTGCCGGCGGGCGTGGTCGAGCGCCTGGCCGAGCGGCTGGAGCCGCCGGACTGGAGTGAGGCGCACGGGGTGGCGTTCGCGTGAGCGCCGCTCACACCCGACTGAACCCCGCCCCCGCCGCCGGCACCTCCACCGCCCCTATTTCCGGACGCGTGCTCACTTCACTAGGCGCCCCGGTGCGCTTCGAGACGAAGCGCGCGAGCCGGGCCAACCCCTCGCGCAAGCGCCCCTCCTCCTCGGCCGCACTCACGCGCACGCGGTTGACCCCGCTCGGGCCGTAGAACTCGCCCGCGCCCACGGCCACGCCCTCCTCGGCCAGCAGGCGCTCGGCGAAGGCGCGCCCCGTGAGGCCGACGGGGGTGACATCGACCCAGAACCACGCCCCACTCGCGGGGACGATGTGCGGCAGCCCCAGGGCGCTGAGGCGCGCGCGGGTGAGGCGGACCTTCGCCGTCAGTTTGTCGGACTCGCCGGCGGCGCGCGACTCCCGCCACGCGCGCCCGACGGCCTGGGTCGCCAGCGGGCAGACCCCGACGCCGCCGAGGGCGTGCGCCGCCGCCGCCGGGCCGACCAGCCCGCGCGATCCCGAGACCCAGCCGACTTTCAGCGCGGGGACGCCGAGGCCCGCCGAGAGGGAGCCGACGCGCACGACCCGCCCGGCAAGACTCGGCTCGGCGGCGAGCGTGCGCGCGACCGAGTCGGACGCCCCGACGGCGTAAGTCTCGTCGATCACGACCAAGCAGTCGTAGCGCTTCACCGCCCACGCCAGCGGCTCGACCACCTCCGGGTGAGGACTCGCGCCCGTGGGGTGCGCCGGGTCGCACAGGACCACCAGCTTGACGCCGCGCACTAACCGCACGAGTTCTTGGGCGTTGCAAGTCCAGCGTCCGTCGGCAGTTACTTCGGTCGGCAGGTGCCGCACGCGCGCCCGGCGGGACTTCGCCACCAGCGGGATCACCGGCGAGGTCGGGTCGGCGACCAGCACCGCCTGGCCGGGGTTCACGAATGCGTCGAACACCGCCCCGAGTGCCGCCGCGCCGCCGCGCGTCAGGGCCACGCCCCAGCCCGCGTCGTCGCCGTGCCCCAGCCACTCGCCGAGTTCGCGCCGCAACTCGGCGTCGCCCATCAGGGCCGCTTCGGCGAACGAGCCACCCTCGGCAGGTAGCGTCGCGCGGCCGAGTGCCGCCGACGAGGGGCCAACGGGGCGCGCGCGGTCGAGGTGCAGCACGTCGCCGGGGACCGCTGGACCCAGCGCGGGGTCGCGCAACAGGTCGAGCGGCAGCCCCAGCACGCGGTCACTCAGCAGGTGCGCCGCGCCGAGCGAGTCACCGGCGAGTTGGCGGGCGCGCGGCCAGTGGCCGAGCACCCCGAGGCGGGCGAGCGCGCGCAAGACGGGCGCGGGGAGTCGGGCGGGGTTCATCGGGGTGGCCTCCTGCCGGGCGATTCATGCGGTGGGCGGGCATTGTCGGCCGGGGGGCGGGGCGGGGTCAAGGGCAAGTGGGCTGGCGGGCGCCCTCGGTGCCGAACCCATCCCGGCTTGCGGCCGAGGGTCTGGCCGGCCCGCGCCGCCCGCCGGTCGAGCCGGCGCCACACCGAGTTCCGGTTGCCGAATCACTCAGGCAGGCCGGGCACGGCGCGCCGGTTCGAGCAACCCAGAAGACCGTGCCAACGAAGAGGCAGTCGTCAGTTCTAGCCTTACCGCCGGGGACATCGATAAATCGGGACCGGACAAGTTTAGCAGGTGTCCGAATCCCAAATCCGACGGCTACGCCTGTTGTGCCGACCAGCCAGCCCCCGTAAGCTACTGCGTGCTGAGAACCGGCCGTCCGACTCCCAGATGTCGCGTGGTGTCCTGCCCTTCGTAGAGGCGGGCGGCGACGGCGGACGACAAGAGCTGGCCCCGAACTTGGGGTAGGTGTGATATGAAAAGGATTTGGGCGGGCGCCGCGTTTCTGCTTTTGGCGGGGCTGCTATCCGCCGGGGACCGAGCGGCCGCGCGGCAACAGCCTGCGCAACAGCAGGCCGCGCGGCCCGTAGACGACGACACGACGCCCTGGGTTGGGGCGTCGAACGGAGCGAACGTGCTGGTGTTCCGGCTGGGCGATCCGGTAATCGGGACCGACGAGTTCGCCGTGGAACTCACGACGGCCGGCGGGCCGGTGTACCTCACAACGAAGTGGTCAGACGACGGGACCGCCCTGCTCGCCGAGTTCGATCCCGCGCTGCTGGGCGGCGCGCAGACGGCGACGTACCGGCTCTGGTCGGGCGGCGACGGGGACTTGAGCCCGAGCGCGTTCTCCACCGCCGCTTTAATTAGCGATAAGCCCCCGCCGCCATCGACGGCTCCGGCCCCGTTCCCGGCGCCCGCCGCGCCGGGTCTGGACCCCCGAGGGAAAGACCTCCAAGGGAAAGACATTCCTAAAGGAGAAATCGTCCCGAAGCCGCCGCACCCAAAAGTGCCGCCCTACGGGCAGGTTCCCGGCAAGGGCAAGCAGACCCCGCCGACCCTGGGGATTCTCGAGATTCCCTGGGAAGGCGGTACGGCGCCAGTGCCGTTGCAGTCCGGCGGCAAGCCGACGCCCCCGGCCGGCACGCCGCCGTTCAAGGCGCCGGACCCCTCTACCACGTCGGCCGCCGGCCATGCCGAAGGTCAGGCCGCCTAATCATCCTCTACTACGGCCTGAAAGAGGGGACCATCTTCATCAACTACCCGGACGGCCCCTGCAACTACTGCCTCCGCAACATCTATAAGATTCTGCCGCCCGGCGCGACCTTAACCATTGTGTGGATGGGTCGCGACGGCGTGCTGCACGCCGTCAAGATCACCGGCGGCGTCGGTGCACAATCAAAACCGCCCCAGCCTGGGTCCGTCGAAGTGCCGCCAAAAGACATCCCCGCCCCGAAAACCAACTAACTGTGGGGAACTGCTCATGTCTTTAGCGTGGACGCTGCGGTGTGGCTCCGAGGGCGTGCCGCCGCAACTCGGCGAATCGGCGAATGTCGGCACGCCTGCGGCGGCGCTGGCGGTCTTCGACCGGATCGAGAGGGCCGTGGCCAAGGGGGACTTCCTCGTGCGGGTTCAGGACGCGCGTAGCGACGCGAAGTTCCTTGATGTCGCCGCGTGCGAGTGGGGCTGGGCGCTCGTGTGGAACGACTCCGAGAGCAGCATCGGGGACTCGTTCGGCACGCTCGGCGACGGGGAAAGTGAGACGCGGCCCTTCGCCCCGCCGGGTGGGGAGGACTTAGAGTTCGACCGGGCCTGGTTCGTCAAGGAGTCGAAGGGACGACTGGCAGTTGAGGCTTACGTCCGCACCGGAAAGCTCTGGAGGGGCGTGCGGTGGTGGCCCGCTCCCCCGGCCGAGTTGCTGGTGGACTAGTGCCCACGAAGTATGGCGGAGCGTATCGCAGGTCGCCCGTCCCCTGGGCATGCAGGGTCGGGCGACCGACACTTTTTTTTGTGCCGGCAGGTCAGACTGGCGAGGCCAAAGAGCGCCTCGTCGGCCTCACCTTCCGCACCGGGTGGGAGACGGAGTGCCTATGCCTTCCCCGCCCCGCCGCTCACCAACTCTTTAATGACCTCACCCTTATCCCCCGCGATAGTCGTCGGCCGGCCCAGGTTGTCGCGGATCGGCGTGGCGGGGTCGATCCCGAGGCCGGCGTACACCGTCGCGTACAGGTCGGCGATCTTCACCGGGTTGTCTTTCACCTCAGTGCCGTCACTGTTGGTGCTGCCGTGGGCGATGCCGCCCTTGAGGTTGCCCCCGCCGACGACCACCGACCAGCAGCGCGGCCAGTGGTCGCGCCCGCCGTTCTGGTTGATCTTCGGCGTGCGGCCGAACTCGCCCATCCACACAATCACGGTGTCCTTCAGCCGGCCCGACTTGGCGAGGTCTTCGGTGAGCGCGGCCATGCCGGCGTCGAGCTGGGGCAGGGTGCGTTCGAGGTTGGCGAAGATGCCCGCGTGCATGTCCCAGCCGCCGAGGCTCACCTCGACGCACGCCACGCCGCTCTCGACGAGTTTGCGCGCCAGCAGGCAACTGCGGCCGAAGCCGTTGTTGTTGGGGGCGTAGCGCGCCAGGTCAGCGGTGTCCTTCGCGGAGTCGAGCTTGAAGATGTCCTTGCGGTTGCTCGTCACCAGTTGCAGCGCTTTGCCGTAGACATCGCGGTGGGCCTGGGCGCTATCGCCGGGGACGTTGGTCTTGAAGCCCCCTTCGAGCGCGTCGAACAGCACCTTGCGCCGCTCCAGCCGCCCCTGCACCTCGGCCGGGGGCATGATGTTCTCGGGCGCCGCGCCCGGATTCTGCACGTTAAACGCGGCGTACTTCATCCCCAGAAAGCCCGGCCCGACGCGCCCGCCGCCGACCGAGATGAACGCCGGCAGGTCCATCCCCTTCATCGCCTCGAGGTCTTGCGAATACTGGTAGCTGAGCACCGACCCCATGTGCGGGAACTCGACTAAGGGGTTCGGCGAGCGCCCCGTACTCATCAGCGTGGTGCCGCGGTTGTGGTCGCCCTCCGAGGTGGTGAGGCTGCGGATCACCGAGAGGTTGTCGAACTGCCCGCCGACTTTGGGCAGGTGCTCGCTGATCTGGATGCCGCTGGCCTTGGTCGATTTCGGCTTGTGCAGCCCGCCGTTGGCGGATTCGGGCTTCATGTCCCACAGGTCGATGGTCGCCGGCCCGCCGCCCATCCACAGAATGATGAGCGACTTCTTGTTCTTTTTCAGTTCCGGGGCGCGGGCGTGGACGCTCTGGAGGAACGCGACCCCCGGCGTGGCGACGGCCGCGGCGCCGGCGACGTGGGTGAGGAAGTGCCGCCGGTCGGTGATGCCGAACATTCGTTGCCCTCGCAAAAGTGTCGCCGGACGAGTTGGGACGGGGGCGAACCACCGCGGCGGTTGCCGTGTCAGCTTAGAGCGCGGGGCGGCACCGAAGTTCCTAGAAACGGCTAGGCGAAAGCCCTCGTCTCGACAAGGGCCGCGAAAGCGCCTATGGATGACGCGGTATCCCCTGAGTCCGGTGGACTGCCTCCCGCCCCGGCCCGACCCGAGTTCTTGCCGAGACGGACCTCCATGCCCGCGACCCCGACCGCCGCCGACCCAAGCACGTTTAGCCGCGCCGACTGGACCCTCGTCGCGGTCCTCGCGGCGGTGCAG
>CAXTPM010000181.1:0-8915 GCA_964245865.1 uncultured Fimbriiglobus sp.
CCTTAGTCACGAACACCTCATACATGATGCCGGCATCCTTCGGAGCCTTGATCCCCTCGATCTGCAGGAGCACGGCCGGCGGCTGCGCGTCCTGAACTGGCGCGGTACCGAGCGCAGTCGCAAGCCTGGGCTTGCCCTCCGCCGCGAGCGGGAGGGGTTTCGTGAACGGGGTAGTGCCGAGCGCGAGCATCGGCTGGATAGACGCTATCCCGACGACTGTCGGTTCCACGGGCTTGCCTTTCGGGGGAACGGGGATGGCCGCCGCGACGATCGGTCGTCGCTCCTCCTCGTCGTACCTGTAGTGTAAGCCGGACAGGTCGTGGTGAGTCGGGGCGGGGGCGTACACCTTGAAGCGGTGGGCGCTGACGATGTTGTTGACATCGCCGGAAAACGCGAGCCGCTCGGTGTTGGCGTAGAGCATCCCGAGGGCATCGTAGTCGAGCGCGCCCCACTGGAGTTCGCCCTGCGTCCAGACATCGATCTCGCGCATCGAGCGCTTGTGCAACTCGCAGTCGGTCTGCTGCACCTGCGGCGTCGGCGACGGGCGTCGCGGCGCCCGAACTTACACACCTGGGCGAGCCAAGCACAGGGGCGCTACGCGGCCGTGCCGGGGGCGCGAGGGGCGGGCGGGGCAGGTTCGCCCCCGCCCGCCAGGGTAACGGGCGACACGTCCCGCCGCAGCGAGCGGGCTAGCCCTTCGGTTTCGGCGCTCCCTCGGCCGGAGGCTTCTCGCCGAGTGCCGGCGGCGCGGGGGGCGCGGCCCGGCCCGACCTGCCTTCGGGCGCGGGCTTACCGTCGGGGCCGGGCGGCGCCGGCGGAGCCACCCGGCTCAAGTGGGCGGCGGCGTGGCCCCAGGCGTCGGCGGCGCGGGCGAGTTCGGTAGCCCTGTCGTAGTCCTGGGCCTCGTAGGCGCCGCGCGCGTCGGCGTAGAACCTCTTGGCCGCGTCGCCGACCTCCTTCGCCGGCGGCGGGACATCGCCTGCGGCCGGGGCTTCGAGCGTTTCCTTGGCGCGCCGGAGTGCCTCGAGCGCCGGGGCGAACGGCCCGGCCGGGTCGGCCGCCGCGACGGGGGGGGGCGGCAACTCGGGGTCGGCCGGGCGCGACGCGCTCACGAAGTGCCGCAATCCGCGAGCCGCGTGGTGCGCGGCGGCGGCGAGTTCCGGCGCCGGCGGGCCGTCGGGGCCGTTGGCCCTCACCGCGTCGCGGTAGAGCCGGCGCGCGAGTTCCGCGTAGCCGCGCCCCTCGCCGTCGGGGCCGGGCCGGCCCTTGCCCTTGGGCGGGGCGGGCGGCGCCGGCGGCAACTCGCTCAGAATGTGGTATGCGTGCTCGAGGTCCACCACGTGCTTGGGCGCGGGCGGCCCCTCGCCGTCGGGCCTACCTTTGCCCTTCGGCCCCTTGTCCTTGCCCTTGGGGCCGTCGTCCTTCGGGCCTTTGTCTTTCTTGGGGCCGTCCTTCGGGCCTTTGTCCTTCTTGCCGGGGCCGTCCTTCTTGAACTCGCCGTCCTTGGGCGGCGGGCCGTCCTTCGGCGGGGGCGGGGCGTCTTTGCCCTCGGGGCGCGGCGGCTGGGCGGCGTCGGTCTTGGCGTCGGCGAGCGCGGCGGCGCACAGGGCGCCCGCCAGGCAGCTCGCGGTCACGATTCTTCGCAGCGGCGACATCGGCTGATCTCCGGTGGTGGGGCCGGGCGAGTTGGCCCGGCGACCACCGCTAAAGCACCGCCGGTGCCGCGGCGCGGCGGATTCCGCACGGGGCGCCGCAACCGCGACAAATCCGTGCGGTTGCGGCGTCCAGATTCCCGCAACGCCCGCGTCGCCTAGCACCGACAAATGGCCCGGCGGGCGGGGCGCCCCCGCGCCCCTGGGGGCCACCTACCCGCCGCCCGGCTCGCGCAGCCCGTACTGGCGCACCTTGTCGAACAACTGCCGCCGGCTGATGCCCAGCACGCGCGCCGCCTGCGTCCGGTTCCACTTCTCCTGTTCGAGGGCGAGGGCGATCACGCGCCGCTCGGTGTCGGCCAGCGCGTCGCGCAGCACCAGCGACCCCGCCGGCGCGGCCCCCACGGGCGGCGGGGCGGCGTCGAAGTCGGCCGGCTGGATGACCCGCCCCCGCGCCAGGATCGCCGCCCGCGCCACGGCGTTGTGCAACTCGCGCACGTTCCCCGGCCACGGGCGGCGCGCGAGTTCCGCCGACGCCTCCGGGGAAAGCGCCAGGTGCGGCCAGCGATACTTGACGGCCAGCCGGCGCACCGCCGACTCCGCCAGCAGCGGGATGTCCTCGCGGCGCTCCCGCAGAGGCGGCAGGTGGATCGGCACGACGCTGAGGCGGTAGAACAAGTCCTCGCGGAATTTGCCCGAGGCGATGCGCGCCTTCAGGTCGCAGTTGGTCGCCGCCACCACCCGCGCGTCGCTCGTGAGGGTGGCCTCGCCCCCCACCCGCTCGAAGGTGCCGGTCTGCAGCACGCGCAGGAGTTTCGCCTGCAAGTCGATGTCGAGTTCGCCGATCTCGTCCAGAAAGAGTGTGCCGCCGTGGGCCTGCTCGAAGCGCCCGCGCCGCGCGGCCACCGCGCCGGTGAACGCGCCCTTCTCGTGGCCGAACAGCTCGCTCTCGAGCAAGCTCGGGCTGAGCGCGGCCGAATTGACCTTCACGAACGGCCCGCCGGAGCGCGGCGAGTTGCGGTGGACCGCGCTCGCCACCAGTTCCTTGCCGGTGCCGCTCTCGCCGACCACCAGCACGGGTTCGGACGTGCCGGCCACGCGGCCGATGAGCTTGAACACCGCGAGCATGGCGGGGTGCCGCCCCACCAGTTCGTCGTCGCCCAGGTCGTCGTCGGCCGGGTCCACCGAGAGCGCGCGGACCTGCTCGGCCAGTGCCCGCTGGGTGAGCGCCCGCCGGACGGCGAACAGCACGCCGTCGAGGTCGAACGGCTTGGTGAGATAGTCGTAAGCCCCCAGGCGCATCGCTTGAATCGCCGGCCCCGAGCCGCCGAACGCGGTGACGACGATCACCGGCACCTCCTCCAGCCGCTCGGCGTGCCCGCGCAGCACCGCCATGCCGTCGCGGCCCGGCATTTTGAGGTCCAACAGTGCGAGCGCAACCGCCGGGTCTTCCAGCAGCCGCGCGGCCTCGTGCCCGTCGGCCACCTCGCGCACGGCGTAGCCCTCCGAGCGCAGGAGCATCGCCAGGTTGCCCCGGATGGCGGGGTCGTCGTCGGCGACGAGGATGGTGATCTGGGCGGGTCGCGGCACGGGCGGCTCCTAACTGGCGGCACTCGCCGGGATCGTCACCCGCACCACCGCCCCGGCCACCGGGGCCGGGTCGAACGCAATCGACCCGCCGTGCTGCGCCACGACCTCGCGGCAGAGCGCCAGCCCCAGGCCGGTGCCGTCGGGCCGGGTGGTGACGAACGGCTCGAACAGCCGGGCGCGCACCGCGTCGGCTAGCCCCGGCCCGGTGTCGGCGACCGACAACTCGACCGCGCCGCCGACGCTCCGCACGGCGCACACCAGCCGGCCCCCGGCGGGCATCGCCTGCAGCGCGTTGGCCACCAAGTTGAGCGCGACTTGCCGCAGCGCCTGCGGGGCGCCCCACACCGGCGGCGCGGCTGGGCCGAACTCGCACGCGAGTTCGACGCCCTGCGCCTGCGCCTGGGCGCGCGACAGTTCGAGCGTCTCGGCGACCACGCCGGCGAGATCGACGGGGCGGAACTCCTCGTGGCCCGCGCGGGCGAAGTACAGAAGCCGCCCGACCAACTCGTTGATGCGGTCCACCGCGCCGACCACCGCCGCGAGCGAGGCGGGGGTACGCGACTGGCCCGGCAGGCGCTCCCAGAGCTGCACCGTGCTGCGGATCGCGGCGAGCGGGTTGCGCACCTCGTGGGCCACGCCGGCCAGGAGCGCCCCCAAACTGGCGAGGTGCTCGGCCTTGTGCAAGTCGCGCTCGGCCCGCTGGCGCCGGGCGCGCTCGCGCGCCAGGCTCCGGTTGAGCCGCACCGTCAGGCCGAGTGCGAGCGCCACGCCGCCGAGTGCCAAAGTCGCCGAGGCGAGGTAGCCGCGCAGTTGCTCGCGCCGGCCGGCCGGGCCGCTCAGGCGCAGCATCACCCACGCCGCGAACTTGGCCGGGCGCTCGCCCCCCACCGCCGCGCAGGCGACCGCCACCCGGCTCGGCCCCACGTCGCGCACCTCGACCACCGGCAAGTCGCCGGGCGAACCGGCGAGCACGTCGCGCGCCTGCCGGCGGACCCAGGGCATTTCCCCCGGCGGCGGCTCGCGCCGGGCCAGCCCCGGCGGCGGCTCCTTCGACTTGTCCTTCTTCTTGGGCTTCTCGCCGGGCGAATCGAAGCGCGGCGTGGGTGCGGCGGGGTGGGCGTAGCCGGCGAACTGCTCGGCCGCGCCGCCGGCGTAGAAGCCGCCCTCCGCGGGCGGGTAGTCGGCCAGCACCCGCGCGGTGACGGCGCCCAGCCGGCGGTCGAACTCGCCGGCGATCGGCCAGCCCGGCGCGGCGGGGGTCGGCACCTCGGCGCTAATCGCCTCGGCGGCGCGGGCGAGTTCCGACGCGGCGGCGCGCAGCCGCTCGCGCGCCTCGACCTCGTGGTGCGGCAGCAGGATCGCCCCGGCGCCGCTGGCCACCAGCACCGCGAGCGACGCGGCGAACAGGAGGCCGACCAGCGCCTGCGTGGCGTTCGAGCGCGCCCAGCCGATCACGACGCTGCCCCCGCTAGTACCGCAACAACATGAGCCACGCCACGCCGATCGCCAGAGTCAGCAGCGTCACCGGCACGCCGACTTTACAATAGTCCCAGAGCGAGATACTCACGCCGTCCTTACGCGCCGCCTCGACCACGATGAGGTTCGCCACCGACCCCAGCACCGTGAAGTTGCCCGCGAGTGTCGAGGACATCGCAAGCGCGAGCCACGCGACTTCCTTCGATTCGGCGGGCATCGCCTCGATCACGGGCTTGAACAGGAGCACGGCCGGAACGTTGGAGACTACGTTCGACAGCACCGCCGACGCGCCGCTGAGGACATCGACCGGGTGCTCCTTCAGCGCCGCCCAGTCCTCAACGCCGGAGCGCGACAGCACCCGGACCTCGAACGCGTGCACCACCACGAACAGCCCGGCGAACATCACCAGCAGCGGCCAATCGACCTCGCGGTAGACCCTGGCCGGGTGGACGCGGTCGAGCAGCAGCACCCCCGCCGCGCCCAGCGCCACCACCGCCATCGGGAAGCCGGCGAAGAACAGGCCCACCGTGACGACCGTGACCGCCGCACTCTTGGTGAGCAGCGCCCGCTTCTTCGGGGGCGCCGGCCGCTCGGGTTTGGCCCCGGCGTCCCGCCCCTTCGCCTCCGGCGACGGCTCGCCCGGCTTCATCGCCGCGCGGAACACCAGCCACGTCACCCCGTAGGCGACCGCCACGGAAAGGAGGGCCACCGGCACGAGCTTGGCCGCGAAGCGCAGGTAGCTGATGTGGCTCGACTCGCCAATGATCATGTTCTGCGGGTTCCCGGTGAGGGTCGCCACCGACCCGGCGTTGCTCGCCAGCGCCAGGCCGATCAAGTGCGGCTTGGGGTCGAGGTTCATCCGCCGCGCCAGGCCCAGCACCAGGGGAGTGAGGGCCAGGCAGGCCACGTCATTGACTAGTAGCGCGGAGAGCACCGCCGAGAGGGCCATCGTCACCGCGAGCAGGCCCGGCCCGGAGTGCACGCGCGCGAGCGCCCGCCCGGCCAGCGCCTCGAAGAACCCGCCGCGCCGCAGGTACGCTACCACCACCATCATCCCCAGCAGCAGGCCGAGCGTAGCGAAGTCGATCGATTTCACCGCGTCGTCGAAACTCAGCAGGCCGAGGCACAAGACGAGCGCGGCGCCGGCGAGCGCGATGCCGGGGCGGTCGGTGCGCAGCCCCGGCAGGAACCCCGCCGCCACGCCGCCGTAGGTGAAGACGAACACGGCGATGGTGAGCCAAAACAACGCGGATTCCGGCACGGCAGCCCCTATTGTCGTTAGCAGAACTTGGTCGAGGCCACGCTCGGCCTCACCGCCGGTACGGCGGTGTAGCGCCCCGTCGGATCGACCGCCACCTCAATCGTCTGTTCGCCCGTCGCGCCCGACGCGGCCGTCGCGCGCACGCTCACCTGCCGGAACCCCTTGCCGAGCTTCTCGCCCGGTAGCTCGCACGCCCAGTCGAGTTCGGTCACTTGCCGCAGCCGCACCGGCTTCTCGTGCTCGACGCGCGCCACGACCTCCGCGAGCGGCTCGGCCGACCAGACGCGGGCCCTCAGCTCGGCCGCCCCGCGCGCCACGTGGGCCGGGCCGGTGCACAGCAGGGCGTCGCGCGGGTGCGTCACGAGTACGATCGGCCCGGACTGGCCGATCGGGCGGAACGTGGCGGCGAAGTCGTCCCCGCCGAAGTAGCAGAGCGCGTAGCCCGGCGGTCCCCCCTCGGGGTCGCCGACGCTGCGCGTGGCGAGGAAGACGTTGCGGCCGTCGTTGGCCACCTGCCAGTAGTGCGTGTGCCCCGAAATTACCGCGTGGACGCCGCGCGCGTGCACCAGCCCGCGCCACTCGTCGATGCCGGGGCCGGCGAAGTCCTCCCAGATTTGGAACGGGTAGTTGTGCTGGAACACCACGACCCGCTCCCCGGCAAGCTTGGCCGCGTCGAGTTCCCCCTCGAACCACGCCAACTGCCCCGGCGAAATGCCCGCCGGCTTCCCCTCCTGGGTATTCAGCCGCACGAAGCGGAAGCCGCCGAGCACGGCCGAGCCGCACGGGTCGCCGACGCGCCGGCGGTGCGCCGCTGCCGTGGGGTCGCCCTGCGCGTCGTGGTCGCCGACCAGCGCGTGCCAGGGGGAGCGAACTCGCGCCGCGAGTTCATTAAACAGGTCGAACTGCGCCTCGGTCGCGTCCTGCACGTTGTCGCCGATGAACTGCACGAAGTCCGGGTGGATTAACTCGTTGATCTCCTCAATCGCCCACTCGGCCGCGCGGTGGTTCGGCAGTCCTGGGTCGGTCAGGTGCAAGTCGCCCGGAATCGCCACGAACACGCCGTTCACGACGCGCCCCCCGATCTCGCCTTCGTTTCCGGAACCAGGAACACGACCACCGCCGTGGCGAGCGCCCCGACGCCGGCCAGCACCCAGAACGTACCCCGGTAGCCGAGCGAATCGACCACCAGCCCCGCGAGCGCCGGCCCGAGCGCCGAGCCGCCGACGAGCGCGCACCCCACGACCACCTGCGCCTCGCCGACGCGCTTCGGGTCCGCGAGCCGATCCGACACCCACGCGGCGGCGGTGACGGCGAACAGCCCCTGCGCCAGCCCGTCGAGCGGCTGCACGGCGAGCACCTGCCACCCGGCGTGCGCCAGCGCGATCAGCACCAGCCGCAGCGTCATGAGCGCCCACCCGGCGACCAAGAGCGGCTTCCGCCCGAGGCGATCCGCGAGCGTCCCGGCCGGCCTCACCGCGAGCATCCAGGCGACCATGCTGACCACGAACGCGTAGCTGAGGAACGACTGCGGCGCGCCCAAGTCTTGCTTGAGGTACAGCCCGAGGTACGCCCCGCCCGGCGCGTTGGCGACGTGGAACAGCACCATCGCCGCGACGAACACCCACAGGCCGGGGTCGCGCAGGCCCCGCCCCCCGCCGCCCGCCACCGCCGCGCCGTCGGGCGGCGGCGCACCGGTCCCCGCCGGGTCCGGCGCCGCCCCCTTCGGCTCCCGGATCAGCACGGCCGCGACGACGGCGAGCGTTTGCAGCGCCGCGACCGGCCAGAGCAGGAACGCCACGCCGCGCGACTCGGCCACGACCCCGCCGACTAGCGCGACCGCGACGATGCTCACCGGGCGCCAGAAGCGCAACGCCCCCAGCGCCGCCCCGACGCCCCCCGGCGGCGCGAGCCTGGCCGCCTCGGCCCCCGCCAGACTTTCGACGGTGGCCCGGCACGGCCCGTTCTCGGCGAACAGCACCACCAGCAGGCCCACGAGTACGGCGACTTCCGGCGGCGCCCCCGGCAAGAGCCACGTCGCCAGGGCCAGGAGGGCCAGCGCCCCGACCAGGAACGGCTTGCGGCTCCCGAGCTTGTCCGACCACAGCCCGAGCGGGAACTGCACCAGCCCCGCGAGCGCCGCGACCACCCACACGGCGGCAATGCCCCGGTCGGTGAAGCCCTTCTCCTCTTTCAGGTACAGCGGCAGGTACGGCAGCGCGAAGCCGATGCCCGACATGCCGAGGAAGTACGCGGCGTTGAGCGACGCCCTCCCGCGCCAGTCGCGGCCGGCCGGCGCGGTTGTGTCTTGGGGTTCAAGTGTCGTCGCCATGTCACGCGGTCCCTTCGGGTCGGCGCCGGAGCCTTAGCAGCCCCCGCGCCAGTTGCACGGCCAGCACCAGTAGCGTCGTTGCGATGATCGAAGTCAGCGTGCGCCGCACCCGCGCGTCGGCCGCAGCAGCGCGGGCCTCGAGTGCGGCCAGTTCGGTCGCCTCCAGTTCCCCGACTGCGGCGCGGATGTCGTCCATCACGCGCTTGCCCCGGTCGCTGAGCACCACCGCCAGCGCCGCGTCGTGGCCGCGCCCGCGCTCGGCCTCGACCGCCTCCCGAAGCTCGCCGAGTTTCTCGGCGACGCGCGCCCGCAGCGCCGGCAGCCGCGCCTGCTGCTCGGGGTTGTCGGCGGTGAGTTCCGCGAGCCTGTCCACCTCGCCTGGCACACGCGCCACGGCCACGCGGTACGGGGCGAGGTACTCGTCGCGCCCGGTCAGCAGGTAGCCGCGCTGTCCCGTCTCGGCGTCCTTCAACAGGGACAGAACCCCTTGCAGGCGGGTAATCACCTCGTGCGTGTGGACCACCAGCTTGTTCCCCTCGGCGAGCGTGCGCACGTTCCAGTACGACGCGGCGGCGTTGGCGGCGACCACCGCCGCGACCAGCACGAA
>CAXTPM010000182.1:0-4711 GCA_964245865.1 uncultured Fimbriiglobus sp.
GCCGGTTCGGCGAGGTCCAGGTGATGGACTGGGGGATCGCCAAAGTGCTGGGCGACGGCGGCGAGTCCGGCGTCACCGCCGCCGAGCGACCGGAGGACACGGTCACGGGGTGGGATTTGGGTACCCCGCACACCGCCGCGGGCAGCGCGTTGGGCACCCCGGCGTACATGTCCCCCGAGCAGGCGACCGGCGGGCGGGTCACCCGGCGCTCGGACGTGTTCGGCCTCGGCGGGCTGCTCTGCGCGCTACTCACCGGCAAGCCCCCCTACGACGGCGACGACCAGGGCGCGGTGCGGCGCGCCGCCGAGCGGTGCGACACCTCCGCGGCACTCGCGCGCCTGGACGCCTCCGGCGCCGACCCCGGCGCGGCAGCGCTCTGCAAGCGCTGCCTGAGCGCCGACCCGGACGGGCGCCCGGCCGACGCCGGCGCGGTGCTGGCCGAAGTCGCCGCGCTGCGCGCCGCCGGTGCCGCCCGCGCCCGGCGGGCCGAACTCGACTCCGCCCGTCGGCGCACCACCGCCCGCGCCGCCGGGGCGGTGGCGGCGGTACTGGCACTCGGCCTCGCGGCGACCACGGGCGGGCTACTCGACGCCCGCCGCTCCCGCGCCGGCGAGGCCGAGCAGCGCGCGAGTGCCGAGTCGGCGCTGGCCGGCGAGGCCGAGCAGCGCGCGAGTGCCGAGGCCAGCGCCGCCGAGGCGCGGGCCAGCGCCGCCCGCGCCCGCAAGTCCTTGGCGTTCGTCGAGTCGGTGCTGGCGTTCCCCCGCCCCGCCGGGCAGAACAGCGGGCTGGGTGTGAACGTGACCTTGCGCCAGGCGATCGACGCGGCCGCGCCGAAGCTCGACGGCCTGTTCCCCGACGACCCCCCGGCCGAGGCGCGCCTGCGCGGCACCCTCGCCACGTCGTACGCGAACCTCGGCCTGCTTGAGTCGGCGCGGGCGATGTCGGATCGCGTCTACACCCTTTTGGTGGATCGCTACGGGCCGGACCACACCGAGACCCTCGCGGCCGGGCACAACCTGGCGATGCGCCTCTCCGAGTTGGGCCGCTACCGCGAGGTGGTCGGGCTGGAGGAGCGCATCCTGCCGCTGGAGCGGGCGCGGTTCGGCCCCGGCCACCCGCGCGCTCTGAACTGCCAGGCCGCGCTCGCCGGCGCGTACCAGAAGCTCGGGCGCGCCGCCGACGCGCTGCGGCTGCGCGAGGAGGCGGTCGCGCTGGCCCGCGCCGGCACCGACGCCGCCCAGACCGTCCAGGCCGAGGCGAACCTGGCGATCAGCCTCGCCGCCGCCGGGCGCCACCCCGAATCGCTCGCGCTGTGCGAGAAGGTGGCGCGCCAGACCGAGGCCCGCCTCGGGCCGGACCACCCCGAGACCCTGACCCGCCTGCACTCGGTGGCCGTGGCCTACGCCAACCTCGGCCGCAAAGCCGAGGCGCAGGCGCTGCACGCGCGAGTCCTCGCGGCCCGCCGGGCGAAGCTCGGCCCCGAGCACCCCGACACGCTGCGCAGCGCCGCCGCGGTGGCCGACGGACTCACGCACGCCGGCCGGCACGCCGAGGCGCTCGCGCTGCGCGAGGAGCTTCTGCCGGCCCAGAAGCGCGCCCTCGGGCCGCAGCACCCCGACACGCTCGACGCCCTGAATAACCTCGGCGTCACCTACAACCAACTCGGGCGCCACGGGGACGCCCTCCCGCTCTTCCGGGAAGTCGCCGCCCACCGGCTCGGCCAGTCCGGCCCGGACCACACCGCCACGCTCAAGGCCGCGCTGTCTGTGGGCCAGACGCTGCGCAAGCTCGGGCGCGAGCCGGAGGCGCTGCCCGTGCTCGAGGACGCCGTGCGGCGCATGCGCGCGCGCCTGCCGGCCAACCACCCGAGCCTGTACTGGTCGGTCTACCAGCTCGGCGAGTGCTACGGCGCGCTCGGCCGGGGCGCCGACGCCACGGCGGTCGCCGACGACTACCTGAAGCTGGTGTCCGGCAAGCCGGTGGACCGCAAGTGGGTCGCGGCGGTGCTCGGGGTGCGCAACGCCCACCCGGCCGCTACCAAGGACGCCGCCGGCTGCCGCCGCACCGCCGAGGTCGCCGAGGCCTTCCCCATCGACGGCATCGACGAGCTGCACGACCTCGCCGGCTACCGTGCGCTCGCGGCCGGCGCCGCCGGGGACCGCGCCGCCGCCGAGGCGGACGCCGCGCGCTCGGTGGCGTGGCTCACGAAGGCCGTCGCCGCCGGGCTTTCGGACCCCGAGCGGCTGCTGAGAGACGACGACCTCGCGCCGCTGCGCGGCCGGGCCGACTTCCGCCGCCTGGTCGCGTCGATCTCCCGCGAGACCGCCCCGCCGCCCCGCCCCGCCGGGGGCTAGCGCGGGGCCGCTCGCCGCCGCGCGGGAGTTTCATAAACCGTGTGGGGCGTCCCGCGCGGTTGCGGTCGTCCGGGATGGCGGTTCGGGGGGACGGCGAGTGGGCGAGGCGGCGCCAGCGGCGGACGGCGGGGCGGCGGTCGCCCTCCTGGAGTTCCTGGCCGAGTCGGCGGGCGTCGAGTTCGACCCGACGCGCGCCGCCCAGGCCGCGCGGGCGGCGCTGCGCGAGGTTCCCCCCACGGCGCCCCGCGCGGCCAGGCTGCGCGCGGCCCACGCGGCCGGGGCACTCGGGGTCGAACTCGCCGCCCGGCACCTCTCGGCGCGCGAGGCGGCGGCGTTCGTCGCGCGCGAGGCGCCCCTGGCGATTTACGCCGTCACCCCCTCGGGGCACGCGCGCTGGTTCGCCGCCGCCGAGGCCGCCGGCGGGCGCGTGCGGCTCCGGCCGCTCGAACCCGGCGACGACGGCGGCTGGCACACCGCCGACGAACTCGCCCGCCTCGTCGGCGCCGCCGACGCCCGCGCGCCCCTGGAGTGGCACTTCGCCCGGCCCGCCGCCGCGATGGCCGACGACGCCGGGGGCGACGGCCACGGCCACCCCGACGGCAGGCACGCGCACCACCCGCCGCCGTTCCGCCGGCTCCTCGGCCTGCTCCGCCCCGAGGTCGGCGAGCTGTGGGCGGTGCTCCTCTTCGCGGTGGGGGTGGGCCTCTTCACGCTCGCCACGCCGGTGGTGGCGATGGCGGTCGTCAACACGGTGGCGCTCGGCACCCTTCTCCAGCAGCTCGTGGTGCTGTGCGGCGCGCTCTTCGTGGCGCTCGCGCTCGCGGGAGTCTTGCAGGTGATGCAGACGGTCGCGGTCGAGTTCATCCAGCGCCGGGTGTTCGTGCGCGTCGCGGACGACCTGGCGCGCCGCCTGCCGCGCGTGGACGTGCGCGCCTTCGACACCCGGCACGGCCCGGAACTCGTCAACCGCTTCTTCGACGTGCTCACCGTGCAGAAGGCCGCGGCCACACTCCTATTGGACGGCGTGACGATCGCGCTGCAGGCGGCGCTGGGGCTGACGCTCTTGGGCTTCTACCACGTCTACCTGCTGGGGTTCGACCTGGTCCTCCTGGCGAGCCTGGCGTTCCTGTTCGCGGTCCTGGGGCGCGGCGCGGTGCGCTCCGCAGTCCGGGAGTCGGTGGCGAAGTACGACGTGGCCGGGTGGCTCGAGGAGGTCGCCCGGCACCCGGCGGCGTTCAAGGGCGCCGGCGGGCCGAGGCTCGCGCGCGAGCGCACCGACCTGTTGGCGCGCGACTACCTGACCGCGCGGGCCGACCACTTCCGCGTGCTGATGCGGCAACTGGGGTTCGCGCTGGTGCTGCAGGCCGTCGCCAACGTGGCGCTGTTGGGGATCGGCGGGGTGCTGGTCATCCGGGGCGAACTCACCCTCGGCGAACTCGTCGCCGCGGAGATCGTGGTGACGCTGGTGGTGGCGACGTTCACCAAGCTGGGCAAGCAGCTCGAGGCGTACTACGACCTGCTCGCGGCGGTCGATAAGCTCGGCTACCTGATCGATTTGCCGGTGGAGCGCGACGGGGGCGCGGCGCACCGGGCGACCGGCGGCGCGGCGGTGGAGGCGCGCGAGGTGTCGTTCGCCTACGACCCCGGCCGGGGGGTCTTGAATCGCCTGTCGCTCAGGCTCGAGCCCGGCGAGCGCGTGGCGCTGGTCGGGCCGAACGGCGCGGGCAAATCGACCCTCGCCGAACTGCTCTACGGGCTGCGCAGCCCCGCCGGCGGGTCGGTGACGCTCGACGGCCTCGACACGCGCTCGATTCGCCTGGACGACTTGCGCGAGCACGTGGCCTTGGTCAAGGGGGTCGAAATCATTGAGGGGACGATTCTTGAGAACGTGCGCCTCGGCCGGGACGAGGTGAGCCTCGCGGACGCGCGCGACGCCCTCGATCGAGTCGGCCTGTGGGACGCCGTGCTCGACACCCCCGGCGGGCTGGAGGCGCGCCTGGGTGCGAACGGGTCGCCGCTGTCGCTGGGCCAGGCGGCGCGGCTGATGGTCGCCCGCGCGCTGGTCGGCCGGCCGCGGCTCCTCATCCTGGACGAGGCGCTCGACCACATGGACGCTCAGGCCCGCGCCCGCGTGCTCCCCGCCGTCTTGGGGCCGGAGTCGCCCTGGACGCTGCTGGTGATTACTCACTCCGACGAGGTCGCCGCGCTGTGCGGCCGCTCGATCCGCCTGGAGCGCTCGGCGCGCTAGCCCCCGCCAGTCACCGAAGGAGTCCGCCGTGGCCACCACGACGCCCCGAGTCCGAGTCGCGCCGCCCACCCCGTCTCTCATCGGCAACCCACCGGCACCCGACCCGAAT
>CAXTPM010000182.1:4721-8908 GCA_964245865.1 uncultured Fimbriiglobus sp.
CCCGTCTCTGCTCCTGGCGCGCACGCCGCGCGGGGTCCGCCGCTTCGCCTGGCTGCTCCTGGCGGCAGTCGCAGCGCTAGTGCCCCTGCTCCTGCTCGCGCCGTGGACCCAGACCGTCCACGGCGCGGGCCGGGCGCTGGCGTTCGACCCCGTGAGGCGCCCGCAGCCGGTGGTCTCCCCCATCCAGGGGCGCGTGATGAAGTGGCACGCCAAGGAAGGCGACCGCGTGAGGGCCGGCGACAAGCTGGTCGATCTCGTGGACAACGACCCGCGCCGGCTGGAGATGCTGCGCGAGCAGCGCCTGCTGGCCGACCAGCGCCGCACGCTGGCCAAGTCGATCATCGCCGAGCAGGAGAGCCGCCTGAAGTTCGTCGAGGCCGAGGCGCCGCTGCGCGTGGCCCAAGCCGCGGCGCGGCGGGACGCGGCCAGGGCGGCGCTCCCCGTGGCCAAGCAGGAGCTGATCCGCGCGCGGGCCGACGAGAGCCGCGCCCGCGCGGTGCTGGAGCGCCAGACCGCGCTCTACAACACTCGTGTGGGCGGCATCGACAAGGGCGGCGCCACCTCTAAAGACCAGCTCGAAGAAGCCGAGCGGCAGTCGGCCCTCGCCAGGGAGCGCGTGCCCTTGGTGCAGGCGCAGATCGACGTGGCGCAGGAACAGCTTAACGCCGCCGAGCAGGAACTCAAGGCCGTTGGCGCCCAGACGCAGGCGCTGGTGCAGTCGGAGCGGTTGGCGCTGGCCGGGCGCCTCAGCGAGCAGGCGTCGGTCAACCAGCAGTACGAGTCGATCAACTCGGACGTGACGCGCCAGGAGAACCAGTCGGTGGCGGCAGCTACCACCGGCACGGTGTTCCGGGTGCTGGCCAACGCCGAGGCGGGGGGGCAGCTCGTGAGCGCCGGCCAGCAGCTCGCGGTGCTGGTGCCCGACATCGCCGCGCCGGACTTGACCCCCGGCGGGTCGCCCGGTATCGTCGCCGAACTGGCCATCGACGGCAACGACTTGCCGCTCGTGCGCAAAGGGGACCGCGCGCTGGTGCAGTTCGAGGGGTGGGCGGCGGTGCAGTTCGCCGCGTACCCCGCCGCCGCCGCCGGCACCTTCGAGGGGCGGGTCTACCTGGTGGACCCGACCTCCGACGGCCTGGGGCGCTTCCGCATCCTGGTCGAACCCGCGCCGGGCGCCAACTGGCCCGACGAGGAGTTCCTGCGCCAGGGCGTGCGCGCCCAGGGGTGGGTGATCGCCGCGGAAGTGAGGCTCGGGTACGAGTTGTGGCGGCTGCTGAACGGCTTCCCCCCGGCCCGCGAGGTCAAGCCTAAGGAGGCGCGGCAGGTGTTCGGCACCGGCCCCGTGGGTAAGTAGTGGTCAGCGAGTGGTCAGTGGGCAGTGAAGACGTGACCGCGGAGGAGGGGCGGTGAGTGCCCGCCCGTGCGACGGGCGGGCCTGCGTCACCTAGGGGGAAGCGGATGCGGCACGGGGCACGGATGGCCCGACTGTTGAGCCTAGGCGCGCTGGTGGCCGGGTGCACCGCCGCGCGGCCACTGCCGCCGGGGGCGCTGATCCAGAACCCGCAGCCCGCGCCGCAACTGCCGCCGCCCCCCGCGCCGGCGGAACTCCCCGCGCCGCCGGAGCCACCCAAGCCGGCCAAGGGCGAGCCGGGCGACCCGCCCAAGCCCGCCGCGGTCGCCCGGCCGGGGGCGGGCGCGGACTCGCCGCTGGCGCTGCGCGAGGTGCTCCAGAGCGTCGAGCAGTTCTTCCCGCTGCTGTACGCGGTGGAACAGGAGCGCGGCATCGCCGAGGGCCAGCGGGTGAGCGCGGAGGGGGGCTTCGACCCCACCCTCCGGGCGCGGGCTGTCCAGCGCGGCGGCACGTTCTCCAGCGGCGGGCTGGACATCGGCCTCGAACAGCCGCTCACCGCCGGCGGCGTCACCACCTTCGCGGGCTGGCGGCTCGGGCAGGGGAACTTCCCGATCTACTCCGGCGACCGCAAGACCGCGGAACTCGGCGAGTTCCGCGGGGGCTTCGGCGTGCCGCTGCTCGCCGGGCGGGAGATCGACCCCCGGCGGGCGCGGGTGCGCGCAGCCCAAATCCAAGAGCAACTCGCCGACCCGGCGGTGCGGCGCGCGCGGCTGGACTTCTTCCGCAACTCCGCGCAGGCCTACTGGGCGTGGCAGACCGCCGGGGCGCAGTATCGCGTCGCCTCGCAACTGGTCGAACTCGCCGCGACGCGCCAAGAGGTCGTCGATGCGCGGCAGAAGGCCGGGCAGATTTCCGCCTCCGCCCCGGCGCTCAACCGGCGCCTGATCGCGGGGCGGCGCGAGGCGCGGCTCGCCGCCGAGCGGCAGCTCCAGCAGGCCGCGATCCGGCTGTCGCTGTTCCTGCGCGACTCGAACGCCGACCCCGTGGTGCCGCCCGCGGCGTGGCTGCTGCCGGACCTGCTCGCCCTCGACCCGCCCCGGCCCGACCCGACCCGCCTGAAGGACGACGTGGCCGGGGCGCTCGCGCGCCGCCCCGAGTTGGTGCGCTTCCAGCTCGAGAAGGAGCGGCGATCCGTCGAGCTGCAGTTGGCCACCAACCAGACGCTCCCCGCGCTGAACGCCTTCGCGGCGGTCTCTCAGGACGCGGGGTCCGCCAAGAAGACGCTCACCGGGGTCGGGCCGTTCGCCACCGACCGCACCGCCGCCGAGGCCGGGGCCACCTTCGAGCTACCGATCCCGCGCCGCGACGCGCTCGGCCGGGTCCAGGTCGCCCGCGCGCAGCTCGCCCAACTGCTGGCCCAGGAGCGCTACCAGCGCGACGACATCGCCGCGCAGGTGCAGGACGCGGTGTCCGAACTGGTGCAGACCGCCGGGCGGGTGGCGCAGGCGCGCGAGGAGCTGCGCGAGGCCAACCGGGTGCTGGAGATCGAGGGCGCGCTGTTCGACAAGGAGCAGACGACGCTGTTCGAGCTGAACCTCCAGGAAGTGGCCGCGGCCGAGGCGCGCGCCAAGGTCGCCGGGGTGGTGGGGCTGTCGTTCGCCGCGGCTGCGAGCTACCTCGCGGCGATCGGCCAGGACGCGCCGCCGGCCGGAGCGGGGGGCGCGGTCGTCGGCGGCTGCGTGCTGCCGACGCCCCCGCAGTAGCAGCGGGATTCGACTGGGCGGCGCGGGAGAACGGGAGAAATCGCCGGGGCTTGAATCCGCCCGCGCCCGGCCGGCGAATACCTCACCGCGCCGCCGTGCGGCGCCCCGCCCCGTCCCACGTCCTGGAGTGACCCGATGACCCGCCGATTCCTCTTCGCCGCCCTCGCCGCCGCCGCAGGCGCGGCCCTCGCCGCCCCGCCCGCCCCGGCCGCCCCGGACGACGGCCCGAAGCCCGCCGCGAAGTCCACGCGATCCGCGACCGCCGACATCGTCCAGACCGCCGCGCGGGCGGGGAACTTCCGCACGCTCGTGACCTGCCTGGTCGCGGCCGACCTCGCCGACGCGCTGAAGGCCGACGGCCCGTTCACGGTGTTCGCCCCCACCGACAAGGCGTTCGCCAGGCTCCCCGCCGGCACCCTCGAAAGCCTGCTGAAGCCCGAGAACAAAGCGAAACTCAAGGCGGTCCTGAGCTACCACGTCGTCCCGAACAAGTCGCGCGTCAACTACGAGGCCGCGCGGGCCGGGGCCGACTACCCGTTCGCCACGCTCGGCGGCGCGGAGGTGGTGCTCACGAAGAGGGGCGCGGACTTCTTCGCCAACGACTCGAAAGTCTCGGCCCGCAACCTCGCCTGCCGCAACGGCTCGGTGCAGGTCATCGACGCGGTGCTTACCCCCCCGGAGGCGCCCACGGCCGGCGCGGCCAAGCCCCAGGGGGACGCGATCCCGGCGGTCGCCGCGCGGCTCGGGACGTTCAACACCCTCCTCGCAGCGGTGAAAGCGGCCGACCTCGCCGAGACCCTCTCTGGGCCGGGGCCGTTCACGGTGTTCGCGCCGACCGACGCGGCGTTCGCCAAGCTCCCCGAGGGAGTTCTCGCCGACCTCCTGCGGCCCGAGAACAAGAAGAAGCTCGCGGCACTCCTCAAGTACCACGTGGTCGCGGGGTCGCTCGGCGCGCGGGAACTCGCGGCGGCGGATTCGGCGAAGCCACTCGCGGGCGGCGCGGTGCGGGCGTCGATTCGGGGCGGGCGGCTGTTCGTCAACGAGTCGGGGGTCGTGGCGTCCGACGTGGCGGC
>CAXTPM010000183.1:0-8903 GCA_964245865.1 uncultured Fimbriiglobus sp.
GTCGAAGCTGCTGAAGACCGAGGTCACGCTCGACGCGACCCTGATCGGCTAGCCGCCCCGGCTCCCGCAAGGCAATCCCCCATGACCACCGCCGAACTCGACGCGGCCGACGAACTGGCCGGGTTCGCCGCCGAGTTCGCCAAGCCGCCCGGCGTCTACCTCGACGGCAACTCGCTCGGGCTAATGGGCCGCGCCGCCGAATCGAGTTTGCGCGAAGCGGTGGAGGCGTGGCGGGCGCTCGCCATCGGCGGGTGGACGAACGGGCCGGCGCCGTGGTTCGGCCTCGCGCGCCAGGCGTCGGCCCGGCTTGCCCCCATCATCGGGTGCGAGCCGGACGACGTGATAGTCGGCAACTCCACGACGGGGAACCTGCACCAACTGCTGGCCACGTTCGCCGGCGCGTTATGCCCGGACATAATCATCGACGGTACGCACTTCCCCTCGGATCGCTACGCCGTCGAGAGCCACATTCGTTCGACGGGGCGCCAGCCAAGTGAAGTGCTGAGTGTGGTGGAGCCGGGCGCCGACCGGCTGCTCGACGACGGCCGAATCATCGCCGCGATGGGCGGCGCCCGGCTGCGCGGCGGGGCCACCGGGTTCGCCGTACTGCCGAGCGTCGTGTACACCACCGGCCAGTTGCTCGACCTGCCGGGCGTGACCGAGGCGGCGCGCGGGTCCAACTTCCTGGTGGCGTGGGACTGCTCGCACTCGGCCGGCGTGGTGCCGCACCGCCTGCGCGCCGGCGGCATCGACCTGGCGTTCGGCTGCGGCTACAAGTACCTCAACGGCGGACCCGGCGCGGCGGCGTGGCTGTACGTTCACCCGACGCTGCGCGACCGCCTGCCGGGGCTGGCCGGGTGGTTCGGCTGCGACCCCGCCCGGCAGTTCGAGATGGGTGCCGCGTTCCACCCCGCCCCCGACGCGGGGCGCTTCCAGATCGGCACCCCGCACGTCTTCAGCTTGGCCCCGCTCCTCGGGGCGCTCGGCACCGTCAGCGACGCGGGCATTGGCCGCATCCGCGCCAAATCGACCGCCCAGACGCGATTCTTGATGGACGCCGCCGACGCGCGGCTATCGCGGTTCGGCGTCGGCACCGTCACCCCGCGTGACCCGGCGCGGCGCGGCGGGCACGTCGCGCTCACCCACCCCGACGCGGCGAAACTCTCCCGCGCGCTCAGGATGCGCGGCGTGGTGCCCGACTTCCGCCCGCCGGACATCCTGCGGCTCGCGCCCTCGCCGCTGTACACCTCGTTCGCCGAGTGCGAAGCGGCCATCGACGTTCTCGAACAGATTCTCGCCGACGGCTCGCACCTCGAACTCCCGGACGCCGATGACCCCGTCACCTGAGCGCCGCGTGCGCGACATCTCGCGCCCGGTCGGCGCCGACACCGCGGGCTGGCCGGGTGACGTGCCGTTCGCGTTCAACTTGTCGTGGCGGAAGTCCGAGGGCGCGAGCGTGAACGTCGGCGCAACCTCGGGGAGCGTCCACACCGCGACCCACTGCGACGCGCCGTTCCACTTCGACGACGCCGGGGCGACCGCCGATCAGCTCCCGCTCGGCGCCTTCGTCGGCCCGGCGTGGGTGGTCGATGTGGCCGGGGCGACCGCGTGGCAGCCGCGCCTCGAAGCGCTCGACTTATCGGCCGCGCCGCGCGTGCTGTTCCGCACCGGCGGCTGGCCGGACACCGCGCGCTTCCCGGAGTCAATCCCGGTCATGGAGCCGGCCCTGCCGGCGTGGCTGGCGGCGCGCGGCGTGGTGCTAGTCGGGGTGGACGTGCCGTCGGTCGATGCGCTCGACTCCAAAACGCTCGACACCCACCACGCCCTCGGCCGGGCGGGGATCGCCATCGTGGAGGGGCTGTGGCTGGAGGGCGTGGCAGTAGGGCGGTACGAGTTCGTCGGCCTGCCGCTGAGGATTGTTGGGGCCGACGGCTCGCCGCTGCGGGCGGCGCTGATTGGGGCGACGGATGGGCGGGGAGGCAACTGAAACTAGGGCAGGTTCGCCAGCAACAAGATGTTGGCCGCGGTCACGTGCAGCGCGTACTCTGCGACCGGCCGGGGCACCTCAACGGTGGTTTCACCTTGGCCATGGGCACTAGTCTTGTTGCGAACCGTCGGCACCCCGGCTTCCAAGACGGATCGGATGCCGTTGAACTGGTGCTGCATGTACGGCGGAATATGGCCGCTGTCGAACAGAGTATCAAGGAGCCTCTTGGCGGTGTCGCCGGGCTGATACGCCAGCCCTTTGCGGCGACAGATCGTTTTCATCGCACTCTCGAACGCCTTGCTGCACTCGATGATCGCAGCCTTGTAGTCGCTACCGCGGAGGTGTTTGAAGGCTTGCATGAACTCGTCGTGGGCGCCCTCGAAGCCCTGATCGTGCAGCAACGTCAGCGCCGGCTCGACGACCACAGCATGCGTGAACTCCGACGCGGCGGGGACAATGCGCCCTCCGACGAAGCGGAAGGCTACACCGTTCTCGAGGCAGCGCTGATTAAAGTTTTGGATGGCTTGACTGATATCATAACTCACGTCGATTCGACCAAGTCTACGGTACGTCGCATACCTTTCGGCGTTGGATTGGAGTCGCCGGAAGGCCACCTCAATCAGGTCGAGAACTTCATCCCGGTCACCCCGCATCACATGGTCGCAGCACCTCATTCCTGCGTCATAGTGGTTCCCAAGGTAGAACTTCCCTTGCTCCTCGGCAACGGTCTTTTCGATCCCCGTCCACATCGACCGGGACACATCTGAGTCGTCGGATCGGCCGATCAAGTCGTGAAGAATATGCACTACCTGCACGCGGAACTTTTCAGGCAGCATTTCTATTTGCGGTTTGACGTTCAGCCCGTTGGCAACCGCGAGGCGCTTGGAAAATGTATCGACCACGGCCATTGCCTATCTCCCTGAAAGTCCATCCCACAAACCGACGATCAAGTCTAACGGCGCTCGCAGCAATTGTCCAGTGCGGAACGCCGGTCCACACTCACCCTGCCCCGCTTGACTCACCCCGCGCGCCCGCCGACAATGCCGCCATGCCCCCCTCCAACTCGAGCGCCGACTGGCTCGACCGTGCACTCTTCCACGGCGAGTCGGTCCAGGACTCCGCGCCCGACCTCGCCGCCGCGCGCGACGCCGTGACGGCCGTGCTGCGCCGGGCGTTCGAGCGGCACACGCTGGATGTCGCGGGGCCGGCACTCGCGTTCGACCCGAACGCCGCGTTCGCCGCCGCCGAACTGTTGGCGGCGGCGTGCTGGCGGCAGGCGTCGGGCGAACCTGGGCCGGCGCTGCCGGGATTGCCCGAACCCGGCTCGGCCGGCGCGCATCTGTCCGCCGATGTCGCGCTCAGGCTCCTGCCCGATGTCTGGCGCCGCGCGGCGGGAAGTGGTCTCGCGGCGGAACTCGAAGCCGTGCTGCGCGCCTGGCCGCTCTCGGGGGTGCGGGCCGATTTGGCCGGCTCCCCGACGACCCCGCCCGACTTCCGCGGCCATCGGGGGCTACAGTTGCTCTACGCCGAGCGACTGGCACTCGCCCCCCGCGCCGGCTGGATGCCCCCGGAGGGCGCGGCGCGCGAACTTGCCGGGCGAGTGTTCGCCGCGCGCCGCGGGCCGATCCCCGACCCCCTCCCCGAACCCTTGGCGGACGCCCCACCGGATGCCTGACGACCCCGCCCGCCGCCTGCGCGACGACGTACTCGCCCCCTTGAAGCAGCGCTTCGTCGGCCGCGACGAGGTGATCGACTTGGTCGGCCTCGCCGCCGCGTCGGGCGAGCACCTGTTCCTTTACGGCCCCCCCGGCACCGCCAAATCCTTACTCGTGCGCTCCTTCGCCGACGCGGTGAGCGGGCGCTACTTCGAGTACCTGCTGACGCGCTTCTCTGAGCCGAACGAGCTGTTCGGGCCGATCGACCTGGTGAAGCTGCGCGAGGGGACCGTCGCGGCCGTCACCACGGGAATGCTCCCCGAGGCCGAGTTCGCATTCCTGGACGAGCTATTCAACGCCAACAGCGCGATCCTGAACAACCTGCTGACCGTGCTGAACGAGCGCACCTACCGGCGCGGCGCCGAGACGCACCGCCTGCCGCTGCTCACCGCGTTCGCGGCGTCGAACCACCTGCCCGAAGACGACGCGCTGCAGGCGCTGTTCGACCGCTTCCTGATCCGCGTGCGGGTCGAGTCGCTGCCGCGCGAGCAACTGCCGGGCCTGCTGAGCGCCGGCTGGGCGCTCGAGCGCGGGGACGCCGGGCGGGCCAATTCAGGCAGCGCGCTGAGTGCCGACGACCTGCGCGAGTTGAGCCGGCGGACGCGCGCCGTCGATCTCTCGGGGGTACTGGCGCGCTACGCCGACGCCGCCGGGCGGGTGCGCGACCTCGGGGTGGCTCTCTCGGATCGGCGCGCGGTGAAGGTGCTCAAACTCGTCGCCGCGTCGGCGGTGCTGTGCGGCCGCACGAGCGCCGACGCCACAGACTTGTGGGTGCTGCGGCACGTCTGGGACCGCGCCGAGCAGATCGGCCCGCTGCGCACCCTCGTTGCCGGCATCCTCGACGGTGTTACCGGGCCTGCGCCGCACGCGCGTGCCCGAAGTGCCGAGGCGGTGGACGGCGAGGCGCTCGCGGCCGAACTCGACGCCGCCGAGACCGAGTTGCGCGGCGCGCCCAAACTGGTGGAACTCGCCCGGCTTCGCGAGCGCGTGCAGTCGGCGTCCGACCGGGCCGCGTGGGTGCCGGACGCGGCCGCGCGGGACCATTTGCTGAGTCGCGCCGCCGCGCTGCTGGGGAGGCTCGGATGACCGCCGCCGACCCGCTGCCGGGCGTGAGTGCCGCGCGCCTGCCCGCCGCCGGACTAGCCGCGCTGGCCGCGGCGCGCGACGCCCCCGGCGTGCGGCTGTTCCTGGCTGGTGAGTCGGTGTGGGTGACGTGGCCCCCCGACGGCGGCGCGGTGGCCCGGCGGCTGGTGGGCGTGTTCGGCGCCGAGTTCTTCGCGCGGCGCGGCGGCGCCTGGCACCGCTTTGGCTCGTGCCTGCCGACCTCCGACGCCCCGCCGGCGGGGGACGGATTGCCGC
Source organism: uncultured Fimbriiglobus sp. (assembly GCA_964245865.1). Classification (GTDB taxonomy): domain Bacteria; phylum Planctomycetota; class Planctomycetia; order Gemmatales; family Gemmataceae; genus Fimbriiglobus. The sequence goes on from CAXTPM010000183.1 coordinate 5,062, forward strand.
TCGCCGGGGCGCTGCTGCCAGGGCGCCTCGAACCCGCCGCGCCGCCGACCGTGGGGCCGGCGACGGCGGTAAGGCTAGCGCGCGGCGGGCCGGTTCGCCGCGCGACGGCACTGGTGTGCGCCGTCGCCGAGCTGGCCGGCTGGGCCGACACGGCGACGACCGACGAGTTGTCGGCCGCGCGGGTCGCCGTGGCCGACGGCCGCGCGCTCGTACTCGGCAGCCCGCCGCCCAACATCCTCGGTGCGCTGCGGCTCTGGGGCGACACGCTGCTCGTGCCGCTGGGGTTCCGCCCCGACCCCGACCTGCCCCCGGCGGTCCTGCGCGAGGCGGCGGGCGCGGAACCGGGCGAATTGATGATCCTCACCGATGCTCGCTGCGAGTTGGTGCCGCGCGCCGCGCTGGTGCCGGCCACGCGCGCCGGGCTTCGGCTGGCGGGGGCGCGCCCGTGAGTCGCGCCGACGGCTACCTGACGATCCCGCCGCTGTACGCCGCCGGCGCCGGGGGGCCGCGCTGGGCGTCGCGCGGCGACGCGGTGGAACTCGACTCGGGCGATGTCGTCGCGCTGGCCGACGAACTCGCCGAGGTGCTGGCCGGGGCGTTCGCCGCGCCGAACACGCCGCACTTCGGGCACCTGCTGAGCGCCTACCGCCGCCTCAAGGCCGGGGGCGACGGCTTCGACGCCGCGAGCGCCGCGTTCCACGCCGCGCGCCGCCTGCCGGGGTCGGGCCGCAACGCCGGGCGCCTGGTCGCGCACCTCTGCCGGGGGCTGCCGCCGGTGCCCGACGCGCCGGGCTGGGCCGAGGTCGAGTTGGCGCTGTCCCGCTTGCGGCGCGACGGACACCGCCACCGGCCGCACCTCGCCGTCGAGCCGCCGCTGTCGTCGGCGGAGTTCCACCCGCACCTCAAGCACGCCCTCGCGCCACTCTCGCTTGAAGTGCTGGAGCACTGGTTCCGCCACGGCGCGCCGCCGGCGCCCGACGGCCCGAGGCTCGCGGAACCCGTCGAATCGCTGGCCGCGCGGCTGGCGAAAGCCTTAGCGGCGGAGTCGTCGCGCCTCGGCGGCGCCGCCCGGCTGGTGCCATTGCTCGACGCCGCCCTCACCCTGCCGCCGCGCAAGAGCGCCCGCCGGGTGCCGCAGGGCGGATACGCCGACGTGAGCACGCGCGGCACGCCGGATCGGCTGCTGACGAGCCAACTGGCGCTCGACCCCGACGAGTTCGTCCGCCGCTTCGCCGAGAACGAACTCTTGTACTTCGAGCGCGAGGAGCCGCACGCCCCCACGCCCGCCGCGCGGCTACTCGTACTCGACCAGGGCGTGCGCACCTGGGGCGCCGTGCGCCTGGCCCTCGCGGCGGCGGTCGCAGCGCTGTTGGGCAAAGACCCGAAGCGCGCCGGCGTCGCCGCCCTCTCGACCACCGCCGGGCCGGTCGATCTCGACTCGGCCACGCCCGCCGAGTTGGCCGAGCGCCTGGGCGCGAGCGACCTCACCGCCGACCCGGCGAGTGCCCTACGCCACGCGCTGAGCGGGCCAACGACGGGGCCGCGCGACATCGTGCTGTTGACGCACCCCCGCGCGCTGCTCGAAGCGTCGGTGATCGAAGCGACCGAGGAGCGCGGCCCCGACGACCGGCTGTTCGCGCTGACCGTCGCCGCCGACGGCCGGGCTGAGTTGCTCGAGTGGCGCCCCGGCGGGCCTGTGAGTCTGCGCGGCTTCCGCATCGACTTCTCGCCGCCGCCCGAGGCCACCGACGACGGCCCGCCGCCCGAAGTCCCAATCACCGGGGGCCGCGAGTGGGGCGGCGAGCGCGAGCCGGTCGGCTTCCCGTTCCGCCCCGGCCTCGTCGGCGAAGTCACCCTGATCGGCCTCGACGCCGCCGGCACTTGCGTGGTGGCCGTGACGCGCGAGGGGGTGCCGCAACTGCTCACCAGCGGGGACACCGCGCCAGAAATCCTGCCGCGCGCCATGCGGGGCAAGCACGTGCTGCGGCAGGTCGAGGCGGTGCTCGGCGTCCGCGGCGGCGTGGTGCTGTGCGGCCGCATGACGCTGCCGGCGCCACCGATCGGCGTGACCGTCGCCGCGCCGGGCGACGCCCTCATGACGGCCACCGCCACCGTGCCGGCCCCGGTGCTGCCACAGGCCGAGGCACGGCTGGTGGCGGCGCACTACGACTTCGCGGCGCGGACGATTCGGCTGCACGACGTGGGGTCGGCGGACGGTCTGCCGAAGTGGCACGCCCATCCCGATTTACACTGCGTCGTGGCGCGGGACAACGCCCACGCGTGGTGCTGCGCGGGCCTCGACCTCGACAGCGGGTTCGTGTCGGCGTCCCCAGGAGGCAACCCCCCGGAGGGGCACAGGGCGTCTGCGGCGTTGCGGCGCGGGGACGGGGAGCCGTGCGGAGTGCGTGTGATCGACCGACCCCCGACTAAACTGGGGGTCACAGAGCCAACATTCGTGGTTCGCGCCGACGGTTCACTCATAGCGTTGGGTAGGCGGGCTGGCAACGAACATTGGCAGTCCTTCACCCCGACCGCCGACGGCAAGCCACTTTTTGCCGCTCGCATCTCCGGCATCGAGCGAGTGATCTTGGCCAATGATGTCCTGGCGGTGCGCACCTCCGACAAGCTGTACCTATTCCGCGGCCCCTCGGGCGCCGCCATCCGCAGTGTCCCGCTCCGCGGCAATCGCGGCCAGTTCGCCCTCAGCGCCGACGGACGGCGCCTCGGGGTGCTCGACGGCCCGCACGGCGTGAGCTTTTCCGACGCCGACGACGCCGGCGCCGCGCTCGCCACCGCCCACGGCGCCCGGCTGCACAGCGACCTCGAAGTCGAGGTGAGCGACCAGCAGGTGACGATCGGCGTCGGCACGTTCGTCCACAACTTCAGTTTCGCCACCGGCCGGCTCGTCCACGACTACGAGCGCCGGACGTGGAAGGCGGCGCCGCCCGTGGGCCGGAGTGGGTGCTACGACCCGCAGCGCTTCACCCGCCGCGTGGCGCCGTTCGGCCACGGCCTCGCCGCGGCCGAGGTGTGGGCCGACCGACTCGGGCAAGTGGTGCTCGCCGACAAGACCGGCCGGCCGCTGGCCGCGTTCCTGGTCCGGCGCGAGAAGGTTGCCGCGTGGGGTGCCGGCGGGGCGCTGTGGGGCGACGCGGCGCTGCTCGGCGGGCCGAGTACGCCGGACGCGGCGCGGCGGATTGCGGCGGTGCTGGTGGGGGGCGGGTAGGACGGCCCGCGCTCTTGTTCCCTCCCCCCTCCGAGGGGGAGGGCTAGGGTGGGGGGTGGCCCGCCGAGTAGATGCAGGGTGTGCAGCGGGTTCGAGTTTCTCGGCAATGGCCTGCTACCCCCCACCCTAGCCCTCCCCCTCAAGGGGGGAGGGGACTGGAGAAGACGGGCCGCTAAACTGTTGGCAACACGGCGTAGGAGAGTCCACGCATGACAACCGCAACGCCGCCCGCCCTCATCATCGCCCCCCGCCTCGCCCGGCGCGAGTCCGCCGGCCCCGCCGACGCCTACCTGCTGCGCGGCGCCGCCCAACTCCCCGCCGCGTTGTCGCTCCCCGGCCCGCGCGCGGCGCAGCTCTACCGCGTTGCCGGCGGCTTCCTCGCGGTGCTCGCCGACTCGACCGACGCCCGGCTCCCCGGCGCCATTGCGCTGCGCCGGCTCGCGGGCGACCTGTTCGTCCCCACCGACGCGGACCTAATTCCTGCGCTCTTGCCCGACGAGGCGGTCGGCCTCACGCGCGACCGGGGCATCGTCGTCCTCCCCGGCGGCGCGGCGCTGGCCTTCGACCCGCATACTCCACTCGCGCCGTCCGCTTGGCTGAAACTCCCTGCCGCGGC
>CAXTPM010000184.1:0-3275 GCA_964245865.1 uncultured Fimbriiglobus sp.
AATCAGCCTCGGCGGTGAGCGCCAGCGCAGCGGGGTACCACGCACCATTGGCCACCGGCGCCGGCCCCAGGTACTTGAACTCGTGAATGAGTCCGTCGCCGGGGTTAGACGCCTGTGATACGCGCGTGGCGTCGATCTGGACCGACTCGCCGGCGTGCCCGCGCAGCTTTTCCTTGACCGCCTCGGAGACGTACGTCACGTAAGCGCCGCTGTGCAGGGCACAGCCGCCCCAGCGGTCGAAGACGACCACGCCGCAATACTTGCCGGGGCCGCGAATGCCGGCCGCAGCGGGGAGGGCGAGGCAGGCCAAGCACGCGACGCACGCCGCGATTCGGAACGACCGCATGACTCGCCCTCCTGGGGTGGAACGTCGCCGCCCTACTCGGTCGCCTTCGCCTTCGCCCTGGGCCGCAGCGCCCGCGCGGCGATGTCGGTGCGGAACTGCATCCCCGTGAAGCTCACTTTCGCTACCGCCTCGTAGGCCCGCGCCTGCGCCGCGGCCAGGGTGTCGCCCAGCGCGGTGACGCCCAGCACCCGCCCGCCGTCGGTCAGCGTCCGCTCGCCCACTTGCGTGGTGCCGCCGTGGAACGCCACCACGTCGGGCATCGCACTCACGTCGGCGAGGCCCGAGATCGGCTTGCCGGTTTCGAGCTTGCCGGGGTAGCCGGGGGCGCAGAGCACCACGCAGACCGCCGGGCGCGGGTCGAACTGCACGAAGTCGTCGGGCAACTGGTCCAGCGTCTCGTCGGCGACCGCCGAGAGCAGCGTGTAGAGGTCGGACTTCAGCCGCATGAGAATGACTTGCGCCTCGGGGTCGCCGAAGCGCGCGTTGAACTCGAGTACCCGCGTCCCCTGGTTGGTCAGCATCAGCCCGGCGAACAGCACGCCGCCGAACGGGTAGCGCCCGCGCTTCATAGCGTGGACGGTGGGGACGAACACGGTTTCCTCGACTTCGGCGAGGAACGCATCCGTGCCGCCTGGGGCGGGGCAGTAGGCGCCCATCCCGCCCGTGTTGGGGCCGCGGTCGCCGTCCAAAAGCGGCTTGTGGTCCTGGCACGCGGGCAGCGTGAGGATGCTCCGCCCGCCCACCAGCGCGAGCACCGAAAGCTCCTCGCCTTCGAGGCGCTTCTCGACCACGACCTGCTTGCCGACCTTCTGGCCGAACTCCTCGCGGACCATGATGCGGTCGATCGCCTTGCGCGCGTCGAGGCCGTTGTGGCAGACGATGACGCCCTTGCCGGCCGCGAGGCCGTCCGCTTTGACGACCACGGGGTAGTCGCGGCTCTCCACGTAGGTGCGCGCCGGCTCGGGGTGGTCAAAGATGCGGAACTCGGCCGTCGGCACGTCGGCGTGGCGCATGAGAGTCTTGCTGAACACTTTCGACGACTCGACGCGCGCCGCGTCCTTCGACGGCCCGAACACCCTTACGCCCCGGCCGCGCAGGTAGTCACTTAGGCCGAGCGCGAGCGGGTCTTCGGGGCCGATCACCACCAGCTTCACGGCGAAGCGCAGGCAGTGCCGGGCGAGGCGGTCGAAGTCGGTGTAGTCGAACGGCAGGTTCGTCGCGCACGACGCCGTCCCGGCGTTCCCAGGGGCGCAGAACACCGTGCCCACGAGTGGGGATTGCGCGAGCTTCCAGCAGAGCGCGTGCTCGCGCCCGCCCTTGCCGACCACCAGCACCGCGTCGCCTTGTTTGGCCGCTGTCGCCATCCGTGAGTTCAACCAGTCGGGGAAAGGGCGCGCCACAGTTCCAGAATGTTACGCCGGTTCTGGCCGAGGTCGCCCTTGCCGACGCGGCTCTTGCTTTCGGCGTGGACTAAGGTGCCGCCGGGGGCGGGGGCGAAGGTGAGGCGGATGTCATCGACGTAGCGCACCAGGCGCGTGCGGCGCGTCAACAGCAGCTCGCCCGCCCCAGGGTCGCCGGCGACGGTCCAGCGCGCGAGCTTCGCCACCGCCGCGACGACCGCCGCCCGCGCGGCCTCGGCGTCGCCCGGCAACGTCAGCGGCGCGAGGTCGGCGTGGCTGGGGCTGCGCGTGTCGGCCGAGTTCCGCGTGAGTATGCGCAGGAGTCCCATAGCCGTTCAGAATAGCGGCGCAGGGCCGAATTGCGAAGGGCGGGCGTCGGGATTCGCCGCGAGTGCGGTCTGTTCGCCTCGACTAATGTGTAGCATTAGTCTACACTAGAGGTATCTAAACGCCCCGCCGACCCGCAGGTGATTCGCCGATGCCCGCCACCCGACTGCTCCCGCTCGTCGCCGCCCTCGCCGCCGCCGGCTGCGCCCAGCAAGCCGGCCCGCGCCCCTACACCGGCGGCAAAGTCGAGGTCGTGGCGACCACCACCCTCGCGGCCGACATCGTGAAGCGCGTGGGCGGCGACTGCGTGCAACTCGACCTCCTGATGCCCCCTGGCAGCGACCCGCACAGCTACGTGCCGACGACGGGGAACGCCCTGGCGCTCTCGAGCGCGCACCTGGTCGTCCACCACGGGCTGCACCTCGAAGGCAAGATGACCGACCTCTTGGAGCACTCCGCCGGGACGCGCTCGGTGGCGCTGTCGCGCGGCCTCGACCCCCGTCGATTGCGCACCGTCGATGGCGGCACGACAGTCGATCCGCACGTCTGGTTTGACGCCGGGCTGTGGGCCGAGTGCGTCGCCCCGGTAGCCGAGGAACTCGCCGCGATCGACCCGGCCCGCGCCGAGCTTTACCGCTCGAACGCCGCCACGTACCGGGCCGAACTCGTCGCGCTCGACGCGGAAGTGCGCTCCGACATCGCCAAGATTCGGCCCGAGGCCCGCATCCTCGTCACCAGCCACGACGCCTTCGGCTACTTCGGCCGGGCCTACGGGGTCGAGGTGAGGGGCTTGCAGGGGGTGAACACCGCCGTCGAGACCGGCAGCCGCGACGTGGGCGACCTCGCGGCGTTCATCCGCAGTCGCGGGGTGCCGGCGATCTTCACCGAGACTTCGGTGCCGACGCGCGGCCTCCAGAAAGTGCTCGACGAGTGCCCCGGCGTGAAACTCGTGGGCGGCGACGGCGAGTCGCTGTACTCCGACTCCCTCGGCGCGCCGGGCACGCCGGGGGAGACGTACCCTGGGATGATCCGGTTCACGGTGCGGACGCTGGCGAAGTACCTGCGGTAACCGATCGAGTTTGTCGGCGAAACGAGGGACCGGGGGTGTCGGGAATTCATTCAGACCCGGAGAACTGGCCGCTGACGGTCGAGGACGCCGCCGCGCGGGTGGTTGCCTGGCTGTCTGATACCGAATCCGGCTG
>CAXTPM010000184.1:3285-5787 GCA_964245865.1 uncultured Fimbriiglobus sp.
TCCGGTTCACGGTGCGGACGCTGGCGAAGTACCTGAAGTAGCGGCGCGAACCGGCGCGCCGCCGGATTGTCTGGTTTCCCTGAGCGTGGGGCGTCAGCCCTCCGAGCCAACCCATCACTTGGTGCTTGCCATGAGTCATGGGCTGGCCCGGAGGGCTGACGCCCCACGCTCTGAAGGTCAAGACACCCCTCGCCGGACCTCGCCCATGCCCGCCCGCACCCTCCTGGTCGGCTTCGACGCCGCCGAGAGTTCCGCCCTCGCTGCGCTGCTCCCCGGCGAGTGCGTCGCCCACGAGATGCTGCCGAAGATCGTCGTCGAGCGCGGCCGGCTTTTCGCGCAGTCGCCCCGGAACGCGGGCTACCTGGCCGTCGGTCGGGTCGTGTTCCACGGCATCTTCGAGCGCGACCTCGACTTCCTCGCAGGCCTGGCACTGTGGGGCGGGCCGTGCTTCCCGGAGGCGGGCGCCATGATGGAGTGCCGCCTGCGGCTGCCGTGCCTGGTGCGGGCGCTGCGGCACACGCGCTACGGCGGCGGGCCGCGCGGCTACGCCTCGCCGGGGGCGGTCTACTCCGCCGACGCGCCGAGTGTGGCCAAGTGGGGCGACTGGCACTGCGGCGAGAACAAGGCGCGCTTCAAGGGCGACTACGCCGCCGAAGTGCCGACCCTGGTCGAGACGTTCGTGGTGGGCGAGGCGGTGCGCGTGGTCGCCCTCGGGTCGAACCCGCCGCGGCAGATTCGCATGGCGGGACCGGGCTGGCTCAAGTCCGTCCACGGCCCCGGCGCGGAGTGGATGCCGCTCGACGCCGACCTGGCATCCGACACGCTTGCCATCAAGAGCGGCCTGGGGCTGGACGTGATCGCCAACGACTACATCCTGGGCGAGGCGGGGCCGTACTTGCTGGAGGTGAACCACATCCCGAGCGTGAACTCGCACCCGGAGTTGTGGGCGGAGTACTTGGGCGTGGTGGCGGCGTGGGCGGCGGCGTGCTAGACTCGCGCTCACTCACCACCGGGGGGACGGGCATGGGCGTGTGGGGGCCGGGGCCGTACCAATCCGACGACGCCTGCGACGTGCTGGACGCTGTATGCGGGCCACTAATGAAGGTGGTTCTCAAGGCGACCGCCTCGGATCGGGCGATGCGCGCGGACATCGGCGACGGCCACCTCGTGCCGGCGATGGACATGCTCGCGGCGGTCTACCGCCACGCCGGGGACCAGACGCGCGGGCCGTTCCCGTTCATGTGGCTCCACGCGGTCGAGTTGCCGGAGCCGCGCGACATCAAGCGCTGGCGCGAGCGCTACCTGGAGTTGTGGCACGAAGCGGTCGATGACCTTGGCGCCGACGACGACTACCGTCGCGGCCGGCCCAGGGTAATCGCCGCCGCGTTCGACACGCTCTTAGCGGCGGCGCGGCTACAGCGGCGCCGCTGGCGGTACCTGGAGCGGCGCATGCAACTGTTCGGCCGGCCGTTCGGCGAGTACCAGACGCCCCGGCCGGGGTGAACCCAGGCCGCCCGGCGTGCGTCGGTTCGCCATGCTCTACTACCCCAAAATCCCCGGCCCCGCCGGCGCCCAACTGGGCAAGTGCGTGGCGTTCGAAAAGCTCGACGGCACCAACGTGCACTTCGACTACGAGCGCGACTTCGGCTGGCACGCCTTCGGCACCCGGCGCGACTGGTTCAACCTGACACCCGAGGGCGAGGCGCAGTTCGCCGCGAGGCACGCCCACCTCGCCGACGTGCCGGCGGTGTTCCGCGCCACGCTCGCCGTCGGCCTCGAAGCCGTCTTCCGCGGCCACCCCGGCTACGGCGAGTTTTCGAGTTTCCGGGCATTCGCCGAGTTCCTCGGGCCGAACTCGTTCGCCGGGCTGCACCGCGATGGCGACCCCAAGCGGCTGGTGCTGTTCGACGTGCTGGCCGAGCCGCTCGGGCTAGTCGGACCCCGCCAGTTTGTCGCCGACTTCGGGCACCTGCCGAGCGCGAAGGTGGTGTACGAGGGCAAGTTCACCGGCCAGTTCGTGCTCGATGTCCGCGCCGGCAAGTACGGCAGCGGCGAGGGCGCGGTGGTGAAGGGCGGCGCCGGCGGGGCCGACTTGTGGATGGCGAAGGTCAAAACGGATGCGTACCTGGGGCGGCTGCGGGCGGCGTTCGCGGAGCGGTGGGAGGAGTATTGGGAGTGACGCGGCGCCGGCCGGTGCGGTTGGTCCGGTGGCCCCGTCCTCCCGCCCCCGATGTGTGCCGCCGTGCCCCAGCCGACCGAACCGCCGATGTGGGGCTTGCGCCTGCTGCTGCTGGCCGGGTGCGCCGCCGGGGCCACCCTGTCCGCCACCACGGCCCCGTGGGACGCGCAACTCGTGCTGCAAGAGGGGACGTTGACGAGCACCTGGACGATGCGCCTCGGGCGGCACGCGGTTTGGAACCCCCCGCCTGAGCCGACCTACGCCGAGTTCCGAGCCTACTACCTCGGCTCGCAAACGTTCCCCCTGCCGGGCGCGGACTGGAC
>CAXTPM010000184.1:5797-8896 GCA_964245865.1 uncultured Fimbriiglobus sp.
TCGGGTGAGCTGTCACCCCGCCGAAGTCGCGCTCGGGGCGGTGGCGTACTCGTGGCCCGCCGCGGCGCTGTGCGGGCTGCTGTACCGGGCAACCCGAGGCCCGAGGCGCGATGTCGCGCTGCACTGCGCGTTGTGGTCCGCGGCCGGGCTGTCGGCCGCGCTCGCGGCCTGCGTCGCCTTCTGGTGCGCCCTCGGGGGCTGGGGGCCACCGCTGCCGGGCTGCTTCGGCCTATTCGGCGCGCTCGGCGGCGCGGCGTTCGGGCTGCAAACGCTCCGGCCAGCCAAACCGTCGTCCCACCCGCTACCATAGCCCCATGACCCCGCCTGCCCTCGCCGTCAGTCGCCTTACCGTCGCCTACCGCTCCGCCCCGGTGCTCTGGGACGTGAGCCTGGCCGTCAGTCCCGGCAGGCTCGTCGGCGTCGTCGGCCCCAACGGCGCGGGCAAAACTACACTGCTCAAGGCCGCGCTCGGGCTGGTGCCGAAACTCGCCGGCACGGTGCGGGTGCTCGGCGAGCCGTACTCCCCACGCCGGCAGTCGGTGGCGTATGTGCCGCAGCGGGGGAGCGTCGATTGGGACTTCCCCATCGACGTGCAAAGGCTCGTGCTGATGGGCAGCTACGGCCGGCTGGGGTGGTTCCGCCCGGCCGGGCGCGCGGAGTGGGGGGCTGTCGCGGGCGCCCTGGACCAAGTCGGTTTATCGGACTTGGCGTCGCGGCAGATCGGCGAACTCTCCGGTGGGCAGCAGCAGCGCGCGTTCCTGGCCCGCGCGCTGGTGCAGGCGGCGCCGGTGTACTTCCTGGACGAGCCGTTCCAGGGCGTCGATGCGGTGAGCGAGCGGGCCGTCATCGGCATCCTGCGGGGGCTGCGCGACGCGGGCAAGACTATTGTCGTCGTCCACCACGACTTGCAAACGGCTGCGGACTACTTCGACGAGGTCGTGCTCCTGAACGTGCGCAAGGTGGCGCACGGGCTGAGCGCGGAGGTGCTGACGCCGGGGAACCTGGCGCGGGCGTACCACGCCCCGGCCCCGATCGGCGCCGGGACTGGTCGCGGCCCGGTCTAGTCCGTTCAATGCGGTGAACGAACTACCGGCGGGCCGACTTCATGGACGTGCTACTCAGTGCCGAAGCCATCCGCGCCCGAGTCGGCGAACTCGCGCGGCAAATCCACGCCGACTACGACGGCCGGGCGTTCACCGTGGTCGGGGTGCTCACGGGGAGCCTCGTGTTCCTCGCCGACCTCATCCGCCACATCGAGCTGCCGCACCAGATCGGACTCGTCGCCGCGTCGAGCTACCGCGGCACCGCCACCACCGCCGGGACGCTGGTGATCCAGGACGCACTCCTGCCCGAGGTCCGCGGCCGGCACCTGCTCTTGCTGGACGACATCCTCGACACCGGCCAGACGATTTCGAGCTTGGTGGCGCACCTGCAGGTGCGCGGGGCGGCGTCGGTGAAGACCTGCGTGCTGCTGCGCAAACTCGGCCGGCAGACGGTGGCGTTCGAGCCGGACTACACGGGGTTCCCGATCCCCGACCGCTTCGTGGTCGGCTACGGCCTCGACTTCAACGACGACTACCGGCATTTGCCGTTCATCGGCGTACTGCCGAACGAGCCGGCGTGAGGGTCGCGCTGCTCGCGGAGGGCGGGGCCGTCGGGGTCGATTGGGACGCGATCGTCGGGGCGATGCCGGCGGGCGTGCAGTTCCTGTCCCCTCCCCGCGCATTCCTGTCCCCGCGTCCTCTGCTCCAGTTCCCTCCCTCCCTGAGGGGGAGGGCTAGGGGGGGGGGTAAACCTGACGGGGCCGAGGAGGTCGAACCCGCTCCGGCGCCCCCCGGCAGTGGCGAGCGCCCCCCCACCCTAGCCCTTCCCCTCGGAGGGGGGAGGGGACAGGAGCAGAGGGGGCGGCAGGAAGGGGCGGTCGGCTTCTCGTCGTTCGCCCGTCGCCTGCTGGCCGACCCGCCCGACATCCTGCACGCCCACGGCCGGCGCCTCCTGCCGCTGGCCGCGGCGATCCACCGCGCGGGCCGGCTGGGTGGCCATCGCCCCAAGCTCGTCCTGAGCCTCGACGAAGCCCCGCGCGGCCGCGACGCCTGGCTGCTACGCCGCGCCGACGCGCGGCTGCTGGCGACCGGCGCGGACATCACCGCCGCGACTGGGAGCGCGACCGCGTGGCGCGCCCCGGCGGCGTGGGCGCCGCGGCCCGGCTCGCCCCCGACAATCGTCGCGGCCGGCGGCTACGCGGTGGCCGGGCCGATGCGCCTGGCGGTCTGGGCGTTCGAACTGCTGCGCCGGGTCCACCCCGCGGCGCGGCTGAGCCTCGTGGGGCGCGGCCCGGCGCGTCCGGCGGTCGAAGCGTTCGCGCGCCGCCTGGCGTTCGACGACGACCGCATCGAGTTCTGCGACGAAGCCCCGCCCCGCGCGGCGGTTTTTTGGCAGATGGACGCCGCGGCGAGCAGCGCGCTCACCGCCGCCCAACGGGCCGGGGTGCCGGCACTGGGCGGCGCGGGGCCGCGCGCGGCCGAACTGCTCGGCGCCGGCGCGGGGTTCGTGGCGCCCGGCGACCCGGTGCGCCTCGCGCGCGAGACGCTGCGGCTACTGGAATCCGGCGCCCGGCCCGCGCCGCGCCCGGAGTTCGCGCCGGGCGAGGTGGCAACTCGCCTCGCCGCCGTTTACCATCAACTGGGGTGCGACTCCGAGCCGCGCCGCGACTAGACTGCCGAGGATCGCGCCCGATGGCCACGACCCGCCCCACCCAAGACGTGCTCACCGTCATCCTCGCCGGCGGGAAGGGGACGCGCCTCGAGCCGCTGACGCGCGACCGCGCCAAGCCGGCCGTGCCGTTCGGGGGCGTCTACCGCATCATCGACTTTACGCTCTCCAACTGCGTCAACTCGGGGCTGCGGCGCGTGATGGTGCTGACGCAGTTCAAGTCGCGCAGCCTGCACCGCCACATCCGCCAGGGGTGGGGGTTCCTCGCGCCCGAACTCCGCGAGGGGATCGAGGTCTTGCCGCCGCAGCAGCGCATCGACGAGAACTGGTACCGCGGCACCGCCGACGCGCTCTACCAGAACATCTACAGCCTCGAAAAAGACATCT
>CAXTPM010000185.1:0-8879 GCA_964245865.1 uncultured Fimbriiglobus sp.
CTTACTCTGGCCAGCGGGAGCGCTGATCTCGTACTCACATCGCCCCCCTACTGCACAAGAATCGATTACGCTGTCAGCACAGCAATCGAGCTTAGTGTACTCGGTGTTGGGGCGGAAATTGTTGGGGATCTGCGCGACCTTACCATGGGCACCAGCACCATTCGACGAACCGCTACATCACCTGGCGACTGGGGAAAAATCTGCCTAGAGTTCCTCGGCCGCGTGTCGAGCCACCCCAGTAAGGCGTCGCTGGCGTACTACTACAAAAACTACGTCCAGTATTTTGGTGATTTGGAGCGATCCCTGCGAGAAATCGAGCGATGCACGAAGCCTGGCGGGCAAGTTGTGATCGTGGTACAAGATTCATTGTACAAGGGAATACCGGTAGACCTCCCGGGGATCGTGAGCGAAATGGCTCACGGTTTGGGTCTGGAATGTCAAAGCAAGGCGGGGTTTCAGGCGGTTCGAAACATTCGGCGAGTCAACACACGGAGTCGGTCCTACCTCTCCGATGTATCTGCCGAGGAAACGGTACTCTGGCTGGCCAAAAACGTTTAGTTAATCAAGTTGCGAGGCTGTACCGATGGCAGACGAAAGCCCGGCGTCCAACAGCGAACTCGCGGAAGCCGTCGAGCGGGAGCGAAAGCGTGCGAGCGTTAGGTCTTTGGATATATCGTTCAACGAACTCGCAGACATGTATTCGTCCAATGAGTTGCACATTACCCCGGAGTACCAGAGGACTTTCCGCTGGTCATTGACGAAGCAATCGCAGTTCATCGAGTCCGTGATTTTGGAGATGCCTCTGCCGCCCATTTACGCGGTCGAAGTCGGCGAAGGCAGGTGGGAGCTGATCGACGGGCTTCAGAGGTTATCGACCTATCTCCACTTCCGAGGGGAGTTAGACCTTCCGCACCGCGATCCGCCGATTCGTAGTGGCTCGTCTCATTTGAAGCTCGAAGGCTGTGACATCATTCCCGAACTCAACGGCATGGTCTTTGGCAGCTTGAATACCGGTCTCCAGCACCGGGTGCGGCGCACCCCGCTCAGAGTAGAGGTTGTCCGAAGAGAAAGTAATCCTCGGTTCGCCTACTACATGTTCATTCGCCTGAACCAAGGCGGGGAAGCGCTCAGCGATATGGAGGCGCGCAATTGCGCGATTCGATTATTGAGCAACCGGTTTAGCAATTTCTTGGCCGAAATGGCACAAGTGAAAGATTTCCAGAAATGTACTGCGGACATCACCGACGAGTTTAAATCACGGATGGGTTTGGAAGAACTGGCGCTACGCTACTTCGCCTTCCGGCCAAGAGACAACGCATTCGTCCACGACATCGAACCATTTTTAACGACGTTCATGCGTCGAGTCACCGACGACCAATCGGCGGACCACATCGTGTTCGATTACGAAGCCGAGGAAAAACGCTTTCTAAGAACCTTCGACCTCATACTCCGAGCGATCGGAAGCGACGCATTTCGACGGCCGGTCGCGTCTGGGGAAACCTTCGCGGGGGGATTCCACATGGGTCACTACGAGGCCTTCGCTGTCGGAGTTGGTAGGGCCATCGACGACGTACCCGACCCGGTAACGGACGATGTGGTGGAGCGCGTCGGGTTCGCCATCCGCAGCGCTAAGAACGACCCCGAGATGAGAAGGCACACGGTCGGGGGCGGTAAGAACTTCCGCCGGATTTACGAGGCGAAGTTTGATCTTGTCGCCGATCGAGTGAAAGAAGCTTTATGATGACTGCTGAAGATTTTCGGGACGAACTAGAAAGGGATGTTGCCTGGAGGTCTGAGGAACTCTCTGGTCTCAAAAACTTACTGACTTTTGAGAAGGACAGCGATCGACGCGACACACTTCGCAAGTCACTCGTGGTACTGCTGTATTCGCACTTTGAAGGGTTCGTCGTTTTCGCTCTCCAGCACTACCAGGTCGCTATTAACAGCGCAGCCGTCAGGTGCGGTGACGCGACGCCGGCCATTCTGGCGGGCGCCTGGGAGGGCTTGTTCAATGCTATGCAATACGGCGACACCAAGAACAAGTTTTTCAGCACCCTCTTGCCGGACGACGCGGCGCTCCACCGACACTGGCGTCGCAGACATTTTGTCGAAGAGATCAATGAGTTTTCGGGCAGGGTGCTTCGTATTCCTGACAACACGGTCGACGCCGAATCCAACCTTAAGCCTAAAGTCTTCCGACGCAACCTCTTCGTTCTCGGTCTCGACCACGAGTTCGTGGCACCCCACGAAGGCACTATCAACAACTTACTCAGCCTCCGAAACCGTATTGCGCACGGCGATATGAAACGCGGAGTTGCTGAGACAGAATACAATAAATACCAATCTGCGGTGGATGCCCTTAACTCTCAGCTCATCACCTATCTCAACGACGCGTACCGCCAGCGACGGTTCGTAAAACCTTAGAATATGTTACCGCTCGCCATCGGGGCGGCACCCTACCGCCGCTGACATGCTCCGACCGCGCGCCCCGGAGGCGGACTGAGTGCCGGGGCCGTGCCCAGGGCGGGGGGGGCGGTGCCCGCGCCGCCCCCCCGGCGCTTCGGCCATTAGCGACCCGGCCCCGACGCGGGCACGGGAGCCAGGGGCGGAAGGGCACCGCCGCCGGGCGGCTGGGTGGCCGGTGCGGGCCTTGGCGTGCCGCGCCCCGGCCTCCCGGCGGCGGGGGCGGGCGTCGGAGCGGGCATACCCAAGTCGAGGGGCGCGGACCTCGGCGTCCCGAAAGCCGGCCGGGCGGCGTCGGGACTGGGCGTCGGGGCGGGCCACCCTGGGCCACTGGGGGCCTGGCCACCTGGTGCGCCGGGGAGCACCCCGCCGGCCTCGGCGGCGCGGGCGGCCGAGTCGCCCACTTGGGCGAGGATGCGCCGCACGGCCTCCTCCTGCCCGGCGGTGGCGCCGATCAAGAGCAGCGTGCTGGGCGACGCCGCGAACGTGCGCACCTCCCCCGCCGGGTAGACCGCCTGGACCAGCGCCGCGGCCCCCTGCGTGCCCAGCCCCGCCGGCGGCAGCTCGACCACCGCCACCCGCGGGGCCGCCTCGGCGGGCCGTACCTCGCCTCTTATCCCGAGAGCCTGCATGGCCGCCGCGGTTCGTGCCGCCGGGTCGGCGGGCTGGGCGGGCGCCGGGGCGGCGGCCCACGCCCGCCCAGGGGCCGGCGGCGCGGCGGCCGGGGCGGGGACGCTCCGGGCCGGCTCGGCCGCCGCCGGCGAGACGGCCTGCGCCGGCAGCGCGGTGCCCAGCGGGGCGAGGTCCGGCCAGCTCAGGTCCGCGGTGCCGTTCGCCACCGTCGCCTGGACCTGGTGGGGCTGCCCCTGGGTGGCCTGAGGGTTCGGTCGCCGGAGCACCAGGTGCGCGCCGGAGGTGGGGAACGCGGGCGTCAGGCCGGCGAACTCGAAGCCCTCCCTCGCCGCGGCCTCGACGATCGCCTGGAACTCGGGCAGCGAGTCCTTCGGGGCGGGGTGGTAGCGGTACTCGAACTTCGGCTCGGCCCGGACCTCGACCCGCACCATCAGGGGCGCCGTGGCGGGTTGCCCCGAGGGCGCGGGGGCGGCGGCTGGGGGGACCGCCGGGGCGGGTGGCCGGGCGGGCGCGGGCCTCGCGCTCGGGGCGGGCGCGGCTTGGGCCGGCGGCGCCTGCGCCCCGGCGCCCGGCAGCAGGTGGCCCCCGACGCCCAGGGTCAGGGTGCCGGCGACGGCGGCGAGGCCGGCCAGCGTTGCGAACTTCAGCTTGGTCATCATCAGGGGGACTCCGGTAGTGGCGAGGATCGAAAGCGCGGTCGGGACGGCCGCCGGGTTCGCGGCGAGAGTTTGCACGAGGATCACCACGCGCGTCGGCATGGCGCTCAGGGTTGTCGCGGTGCCGGCGAGCAGGGCCGCGGCGAGGGCGGGTGCCAGGCCCCGCGCGATCAGTCGGGCCTCGAGGCGCCGCCGGGCGCGGGCCAGGCGGGTGGACAGCGCACTCGGTCTGAGGCCAAGTTGCACTGCCGCTTGCGGCTGCGGGGTGCCGCCGAGTTCGCACGCCAGGTACGCCACGCGCAGGGTTTCCGGCAGCGCGGCGACCTCCTCCCGGAAGGCCGCGTAGGCCGACTCGTAGAGCGACCCCGCGACCGGGGCGCCGGCCTCGGGCCGGGCGACTCGGGCGAGCCGGCGGCGCGACCGGCCCGCCTCGCGGCGCGCGTTCAGGCTGACCCGGCCCGCGACCCGCACCAGCCACCCGGCGAGGCTGCCCGGCCGGCGGCCGGACTCGGCCAGGCGGATCATCGCCACGAACGTGGCCTGGAAGGCGTCCTCGGCGTCCTGCCGCTGGGGGAGCATCCGCCGGCAGACGCCCCACACCGCCGGGCCGTGCCGGGTCAGCAGCTCCTCGAAGGCCCGCTCGTCCCGGCACCCGCCGTAGCGGTCGAGTAGGTCTGCGTCGCCGTGGCCGGCGTCGGGGCCGATGCGGTCGCGCGGGGGCACGAGGCCGTGGAGAAGTCGGCGGTCCATCGAACCCTCCCGAGGCGGCCGGCCGCGGCGTGGTGCGGCCGGCACAGAGGGGAAGTCACCGCCGGGGGCGGGTTCCCACACCCCGCGCGGCGATTTCGTAGAAAAACATCCGGGGCCGCGGTGGTGGAGTCGCCGCCGGCACTCGCCGGGAGTCCCGCCGAGCGCTGACACGAAGGCGCCCCTGTTCTAGCGTCACGTCTAGGCGCACAAGCGCCCAGTCACCCGGCCCCGCCCGGCAGCCCGGCGGGAGTTGATCAACTCCCGCCGGGCTGCCGGGCGCCGGCCAAGGGGTCCACCAGGGCGGCCCTGAAATACAGTTCAACGGGTACGAACGGCTCCGAGCCGGAGATCATCTGGCCGGCCCACGCGACGGCCTCGGCCCACGTCGGCCGGGCGACGAAGTAGCAGAACACTCAGGCTGCGGGCAGCTCGCACGCCGGGCACGCCTTGGCGATCGCTGCCCAGACTTGGTTGAGGGTTTGCTCGCGCAGCGAGTCTTCCGGCCCGGCGAACCTTTGGTACGCCGCACGCGTCGTGCCGCACAGCCAGACCCATTCGCCGGGTCCGACGGGGCGTTCATTGTGCCACCCGCCTCGCCCGTCGGGCACCCGAACCTCGTAGCCGTCGGGGCAGTGGTGGGGGCGCTTGCCGGTGGCCGCGCACCAGTCGAGACCGGCAATCAGCACCTCCACCGCGTCGGCCGCGCCGGATTCGCGCAGGAAGTCGGCGTAGACGGCGTAGCGGACCAGGTCGCCGGGGTCGGCCTCGCAGGCCAGGCGGAATCGCTCGCGGTCGGTCGGCATGGCGGGTTCTCGGGCCGGGCGTCAGGTAACCGTCAGTGGGGGCAGCCCCACCAGCGAACGGCCCCACTCGACGCAGGCCGCTTCCGCGCGGCTTGCGGCCTCCTCGCGCGTGCCGGCGGAATCGGCCTCCTCCTCTATGAGCAACGTCGTCAGCGCAACGGGCAGGTGCCCGTACTGGGCGTCGAACGTCCAGCGGCCGGGGGACACCCTCGACTGGACTACGGCGACGTTACTGAGAGCAACACGCGTAAGGGGGGAAGACTCGAACAGTTCGCGCGCCATCCCACCCGCCCCGCCGACCCCGTCGCAGTTCTGGCAGGGGTCACCGCCCTCGTCATGCGTCGCAGACCCCGTGCGATGGCACCGCCTGCACGCCAGGCCGGTGAACGCGATCTGGCCCAGCCGCACGCCTTCGGCGAACCCGCGGCGGAACTCGAGTTGCACGGGGAAGCCGAAGCAGTGAGGCAGCAGCTTGTACCGCCCGAGGCTCGGGTTCGCCACCTCCCTCCGGATCAGCGCGGCCCGCTCGTCCTGGCCCCGCTCCTCGATGTAGTCGGCGTACACCAGCCGGGGCAGGTCGGAGTGCGGGTCAGCGCAGACCGCGCGCAGCAGGCCGGCGTCGTCGGGATCGGTGGGCACGGCCGGCAACTCCGTCGGGATGCCCCTGTTCTAGCGTCGCGTCCAGCCGCACGCCCGGCCACTAGTGCCCGCGGCCCGGACGAACCCCGGCGGCTAGTTCTTGCGCTTCCCCTTGCCGACTGCCGGGGCGTCACCCCTGCCGTCACCAGTCTTCGGGGGCGGCTTCCGGGGCTTTCTCGCCGTCGGCCGCCGGGGGCGGCTCTGCCGCCGGTAGGTCGAGCCACGGCGCGAAGTGGTCGCACCCCACGCCCAGCGCCCTGCAGACTCTGCCAACCGCGCTCGACTGGCCCATCGTTTCACTTGACGCGCCCTCTCAATGTTCGCGCCGGCCCTTAATAAAAACACGCACACCGGCGAGCGAAATGGCGCGCAAACGACGCCCTCACTCGCCCGGACTGTCCGCCGCGTCCTGGGCGTCCATGAGCTTCTCAAGCCGCGCGAGCTTGCGCTTCAGTTCGGCGTACTCGCCCCGGCTGCGGCCCCAGCGCTGGGGCCAGCGGCGCTCCAGGAACCAGCAGGCGTACTTGGCGTCGTCCCTGGCGGCCTCGGTGATGAGCGCGAGCATCCGTATCTCCGCCGCCTCGGCCTTCATCATTCCCCGCCGGAGACGGCCGTAGATGCCGTCGGGGAACTTGCCGCCGGTGCGCATCCAGGCGCGGAAGGTGGCGGGGTGGACGCCGAGGGCGCGGGCGACCACGTGGCGGTAGTTGCCCCGCAGCGTCAGCCGGATTGCCATCTCCAGGACGCCCGGCGTCAGCTTGGTGCGGCGGCCGCGGCGCGGCGGGTCGGGTTCGTCGGGGGCCATGGCGTCCTCGGGTGCGGGGTCGGTAGCGGCGGGTCGGGGCGGCTAGAAGCATTCTCACGAGTCGGCACCGCCCGGCCCCGCGTGTGCGGCGGGGCTTCGGGGCGCAATTGGGATCATGTCCCAATTCGGACGCGGGGCCGGCCCCCGGCGGCATGCAGGCCGTGCGATGGCCGCGGCCCGACTACGGCTTGGCGGCGTTCAGGCGCTCGTACTCGATCTCGGCCTCGGTGCGGCCGCGCGTCAGGTCGATCGCGCGGGCCAGGACTTCCTGCTTCTTGGGGCTGAAGCCCCGGAGGCGCTTCAGGTAGTCCCCGTCGATCCGCTCCGCCTCGCGCAGCGCCCCGACGACCTCCCGGCGCTTGGCGAGTTGCTCGGCGACGGTGGCGGCGAGTTCGAGTTCGATGGCGAGCCAGTCGGCCTTCAGGAGCGCCTGGTATCGCTCGCGGTCGAAGTTGCGCGCCGAAGCGGGCTCGGTGTCGGGCGGCGGATCGACCTGCCCGGCGACGGCGGCGTGGTAGCCCTTCAGCAACTCCACCTGCTCGCGCTTCAGTTCGGCAACGCGCTTGTCGATCGCACTCGGCGCGGCCAGGGCTGGGGCACTCGGGGCGAATGCCGGGGCGGCCGGCGCGGGGTTGGCTGGCGGCTGGCGGCGGAAAGTAAGAACGTAGGTCTCGGCGGTTTCCTTCGCCTGCTGCTCTTCGGTGATGTTCACTTCTTCTGGGGTCGCGCTCGACCAGAAGAATGTGTCTTAC
Source organism: uncultured Fimbriiglobus sp. (assembly GCA_964245865.1). GTDB lineage: Bacteria > Planctomycetota > Planctomycetia > Gemmatales > Gemmataceae > Fimbriiglobus. Next base: position 7,502 of record CAXTPM010000185.1, read on the forward strand.
CCCCGGCGGAGCGGGAGCGAGAGTTTGAGTTCATCCCCGACAAACTCGACTCGCGCGACGAGGTAGAGTTCGCTCACCTCCCGAGTCACGAGTTTTGAGTGTGTGTAGAAGCGGATGACTCCCCGGCCCGGTGCGGCGTCGGCGCGAGCGCCGACGATATAGGCGAAGGGGCTGTGTTCGATTGCCTGAACCCCAGTCGGCGCGACGACGCCGAACTTCAGTCGCGCCGACTGGGGCGCAAACTGTGGTAACTCCATTTCATCGATCGGCGTCAGTTCTGGTCGTAAAGGCGATCCGCTCGCGGTCTCGACCGTCGTCCGCTTCCACACGCCCGCCAAGTTACGGGTAAGCTTAGTCTTTGGGCGGTGTCCGTTCTCTCTTGCACGCCCTGACCGACGCGAGGTAAAGAGTTGCGTCGCACGGTCGCGATTTTTCACGCACTGGTGGGATCGGTCATGGACGACCTGAGCCGGTTCTGTTGCCTCAATCCCGAGTGCCCGGACCACGGCCGGCGGGACCACGGCAACCTGACGGTGCCGGCACGCTACGGCCCGCAGCGGACCTGGGTGCTCCGCTGCTCCGCCTGCAAGGCCCGCTTCTCCGAGCGCAAGGGCACCCCGCTGTTAGACGACCGGCTGCCGGCCGACAAAGCCGTCTCGGTCCTGGCCCATGTGGCCGAAGGGATCGGCACCCGCAAGACCGCCCGGCTGGTAGGGGTCCACCCGGACACCGTCACCCGCCACATCCGCCGGGCCGGCGAGCAGGCCCGACACCTCCACGACGAGCTCGTGGCTTTTTCCCCCGACGACGAGCGAAGTCCAGTTCGATGAGAAGTGGGCCTTCGTCGGCAAAAAGGAGAAGAACTGCGAACGCCACCTGGGCCGCGTCGTCGGCGTCGTCGCGTGGCTCGGGGTGTACCTCCGCGACCGCCGGCTGCGGGCGCTCGTGCCGCTCGCGGCCGGGTGACGCGTGATCCTGCTGTACGCCAAGCGGACCGCCCTAATCCTCGCGGCGGCGACCGCGGCCTACGGTCTGGCGGCGGAGTTCGGCCGGCTGCCCGCGCTGCTCGCCTGGGCTGCAGGGGCTGCCCTCGCCTGCGGTGCCGGGGCGGCGCTGCTGCGCACGAGCCCGGTCTGGCGCGTCACCTGGCGGAACCGTCTGGCCGGCTACCTGGTCCCGTGGGGCTGGCGGCTGGGCCGGGGGCGGCTGTGGCCGGTCGCAGTCGCCTCGTGGGCGGTGTGGACGGGGATCGGTATCGCGGCCGTGCTGCTCCGCCCGGAGGCGTCGGGGGAGCCGTCGCCCGTCAGTGTGCGGGCCGCCCTGTTCGCGGCGTGGGCGGTCGACGCGGCGGCCGTGGTGTACCTGCTCGGCTCGATCG
>CAXTPM010000186.1:0-8837 GCA_964245865.1 uncultured Fimbriiglobus sp.
AAACAAAAGCATTTTCATTTTTTTTATATCTTCCTCGTTTTCTATCAAACGACGTAGGTGTACACCTGCAGGTCGTCGCCGGCGCCGCCGGAGATGGGGCGGGCCGGGCCGGTGATGAAGAACGCGCGGCGGGGCGGCAGCTTCGGGTAGCGGTCGCGCATGAACGCCTCGTAGCGCTCCTGGTCCGCGAATAGGTAGACCTGCACGACAGTGGCGCCCACCGGGAGCCGGAGTTCGCGCTGGAGCTGCTCGGGCAGCGTTTCGAGGTCGCGGAACACGGGGTCCGACTCGGGCAAGGGGCCGTCGTGGTAGAACACGAACGGGCCGACTCGCAGCGGCGGGTTCAGCCCGCCGGGCTTCTTGGGCGCGGCGGGCGGCGACTCGGAACTGGCGCCGGCGGAACTCGGCGCGGAGGGGCGGAGGCTCTCGCAGCCGCCCAGCGCCAGGAGGCCGGCGGCGAGGCCGACGCGGAGGGGGGCGCGGAGGGGGGCGCGGATCGGGCGGACTTGGCGGGGCACGGCTCGGTCCCTGAGCTTCGCGGGCCGCGCCCCCTTCGTGGGAGGGCGGCGGCAGACGCCGGAGCGGCACGGGTGGTATCGGCACCCGCCGCGTGGCCGCTTGACGATTACGGCCCGCCCAACGCCGGTTGGCCAGCAGCAGGCGCCCCAGGCAGCGGCGGCGCGCTCCCGGCCAGCGTGACCGTCCCCTCCTGCACCCCGAACCGCCGAATCAGGGTGGGGGGCTGCGGCAGGTCGGCGTAGAAGCGCATCAGCGCCACGGGGTTGCCCTCGTGGCGGTACCAGGTGACATCGATGTTCGCCCCGCGCGCCGCGTCGCTGAACTGGTCCAGGTAGCGCTGCAGTCCCACCGGCACCCGCCCGGCCCTCAGGCCGCACAGCTCGATCGCCACCAGGTTCGGCTGCCCCGGCACCACCCACGGGCGCAACTCCAGACTCAAGACGGCCGTTGTGGCGTCGCTGGCCAGGCCGGCGGGCGCGACTTGCACGCGGGCGCCAATAAACAGGCGGTCGCCCTCGATCGCCACGCGGGGTGCTTTGACCCCCGGCGGCAGCAGTTGCCGGATCAGGCCGCTGTCCTCCTCGAGCTGCTCGCGCACGAACGCATTGAGTTCCGGCGCGGTGAAGCTCGCGCTCCAGTCGCCCTGGCTGGTGAGCATGTTGGTCTGCAGGTCCGCGAACTTCGTAAACACCTCCGAACTCCCCGGCGAGAGCGCGCCGTCCTCGGCGAGCGCGGCGCGGTAGAACTCGGGTTCGGCGCGCAGCAGCGCGTACAGCCCCGCCAGGAGCGCGGCCGCGAGCAGCGCGAGTGCCAGCACGGTGAGGATCAGCGGACGGCGGCGCATGGCGGGCCTCGACCCCATCGTTCGGGTGAACCGCACGGTGATACCCCGGCCGCACGCCGGCGACAACGGCAAAACCGCGCCAGGCGCTCGCCCGGCCTGGGCATCATACCGGGCGGCGGGGTGCGCGGGTTCGCCAACGCCTCACCAGTGGGGTACGTTACGGGGATCGGTCCCGTCCCGCCGCACCCGAAGGCGACCCGCCATGCCCAGCCCCCGCCGCCTGTTGTGTCTCGGCCTCGCCGCGAGCCTCGCCGCCGGGGGGGCTGCATTTGCCCAGACCCAAAGCGGCCTCGACGCCGCAAAGGCGGGCCTCGAGGCCGCAAAGGCCGAGTCCGACGCGCGCGGCGTGCTGGAGCGCTCGGCGACCCTGGCCAGGACCAACCCCGCCGAGGCCGCGCGGCTAGTGCGCACCCTGATCTTCGACCTCTCGAAGCGCGCCGACCTCGACCCGATGAAGCGCGCCGACCTCACGCGCCGCCTCGAGGCCCGGCTGCTGGCGATCACGCAGCCCGGCGCCGCGCAGCCGGCCCCGACCGCCGCCCCAGTCGCCCCCGCCAAGCCGGCCGCGCCGTTGCCCGCGCCGACGCTGAGTGCAATGCAGATCGAGGCGAAAGACATCGTGGACGGTGTGCGCGAGGTGACGCGGCTGTACGAGGTGAACCAGTTTGCCGGGGCCGCGTCGAAGATTAACGACCTCACCAAGAAGTACCCGAACAACCCCGCCGTCATCACCCTGGCGAGCCAGGCGAGCATCGGCGACCGCGTGAGCGCCGCCAAGGCCCAGGCGCGCGAGCAGGCCGACCGGGTGAATAGCGCGATGAAGCAAGTCGATCAGTCGGCTCGGCCGAGCACGCGCGACGTGGAGTACCCCGCCGGGTGGGGCGCGAAGATGGCCAAGCGCGAGGACCTGACGCGCGAGCAACTCACCCCCGAAACCGAGTCGATCCTGCGGGCGCTCGAGGCCAAGGTGCCCACGCCGATTAAGGACGCGCCGTTCTACGACGCGGTCGAGCAGCTCTCGACGCTCATCGGCAAGACGATTGTCGTCAACAAGAACGCGCTCGCCGAGGACAACCAGGACTTGCGCAAGCCGGTCAGCGCCCCCGGCGGCGTCTCGGCCCGCACCGCACTCCGGGTGCTCGTGCAGTCGCAGGGGATGACGTTCGTGATTAAGGAAGATGTCATCCAGGTCGTCACCGTGGAGGAGGCCCGCAGGATGCTCGTCAAGCGGGCCTACTACGTCGGCGACATCCTCGGCGGGCCGGTGTCGGGCGGGGCGACTTACGGGCCGCTGGCGGACCTCAACGCAGCGAACCAGCAGGCGCAGATCATCGTCGATAGTATTAAGCGCAGCATCGACCCCGGCATCTGGGAGGGGGCCAACGCCGGCGGGTTCGCATCGGTGAGCTACTCGCCCGTGGCGCAGGCGATCGTGGTGAGCGCACCGGCCGAGGTGCAGGCGTCGGTGGCGCGGCAGTTCGCGCCGCGGCGCTAAGTCGGAACATTGGGCGCCGCGGGGCGACCGGCCCACAATTTATTCGGTGGGCCTGGGTTCCAATCAGTCTCACTCCTGTACAACCTGAACGTGGGCAACGCATCCGAGCGTTGGTAGTTCGAGTTCGCAACCGCAGGAGAGTTTTATGGTCCCGTTGCCCAAGCGCTTAGTCGCCGAGTTCATCGGGACGTTTTGGCTGGTGTTCGGCGGCTGCGGCAGCGCGGTGCTCGCCGCCGTGGTGGGCGCCAAGCTCGAGGGGACGCAGTTCAACATCGGCATCAGCCTGGTCGGCGTGTCCCTGGCGTTTGGCCTGACCGTGCTGACGATGGCCTACGCCATCGGCCACATCTCGGGCTGCCACCTGAACCCGGCGGTGTCGGTCGGGCTGGCCGTCGCCGGGCGATTCAAGGTCGCGGACTTGTTGCCGTACATCGGCGCCCAAGTGCTTGGCGGCGTGGCCGGGGCGGCGGTGCTGTTCGTGATCGCCTCGGGCAAGGCCGACTTCAGCCTCGAAAACGGCTTCGCGGCCAACGGCTACGCCGAGCACAGCCCCGGCAAATACTCGCTCGTCGCGTGCCTGGTCGCCGAGGTGGTGCTGACCGCAATGTTCCTCTTCATCATCCTGGGCGCGACCGACCGCCGCGCCCCGGCGGGGTTCGCTCCCCTAGCCATCGGCTTCGGGCTGACGCTGATTCACCTGATCGGCATCCCAGTCACGAACTTGAGCGTGAACCCCGCCCGCTCCACCGGCCCCGCCGTGTTCGTGCAGGGCTGGGCGCTCGCGCAGTTGTGGCTGTTCTGGCTCGCGCCCATTGCCGGCGCGGCGGTCGCTGGGGTGGTTTACAAGGCCGTGTTCGAGCACCGTGACGAGGCGGGGCGGGCGTAGTTCCTGAGGGCACCGGGGGGCAAAGCCCGGCGACGGCCGTCGCTGGGCTTTCTTCTTGCCTGCTAGTACGTGGCCCGCCCGCCGCTTACGTCGAGGCACTGCCCCGTGGTGAAGCTGCACTCCGGGCTGCTCAGGAAATGCACCAGCGCCGCGACTTCCTCGGGCTTGCCGGTGCGGCCGAGGGGAATCTTCGAGAGCATCATGTTGATCTGCTCGGGCTTCAACTGCTCCAGGATCGGCGTCTGGATCACCGCCGGGCTGACGCTGTTGACGCAGATGTCGCCCTTGCCGACGAGTTCCTTGGAGAGCGATTTCGTCAGACAAATCACCGCGGCTTTCGAGGCGGAGTACGGCCCCATCTTGGGGTTGCCTTCCTTGCCGGCAATGCTGGCGATGTTGACGATGCGGCCGTAGCGGCGCTCGATCATCCCCGGCAGCACGGCCTTGCAGCACTCGACTAGGCCGATGACGTTGATGCCCATCACGAACTCCCAGTCCTCGCGCACCAACTCCCAGATCGGCAGGTCGCGCCCCTTGCGGCTGGCCACGCCGGCGTTGTTCACCAGGATTGTGACCGGCCCGGCCGCGGCGGTCATCTCGGCCACGACGCGCACCACGTCGGCCTCTTTGGTGATGTCGCCGACCAGGGGGACGCCGCCCACTGCGGCCGCGACGCGCTCCGCACTTTCCTTGGCCATGTCCAGCACGCCGACCTTGGCGCCCGCGCCGGCGAGGCGTCGGCAGATCGCCTCGCCGATGCCCTGCCCGCCGCCGGTGACGACGGCGACCTGGTTGGCGAGGGAGAAGTTGCTAGCTTGCGGCTGGTCCATCGGTGGGAACTCGGTCGGGAGTTGGGGCCGGGGAGGGGGAGGGGTTACACTACGGAGTCGGGCGCCGCGCGTCCCCCGCGCCGCAGCGCCCCGAGAAGTCCCCTGGCCGGCGGGGGCGCGCCTGCGCAAGATAGACTCGCGCTAGACGCCCCCGGCCCACACAAACTGTCGCCCCGCGCGGAGCCGACCGAAAATTATGAGACCCCACCGAGTGAGTGACGGCGAGCGCACGCTGGCCGTCTTCATCGACTTCGAGAACCTGGCCCTCGGCTTCGGCAACCGCCGCGACCGCTTCAACATCGGCAAGGTGCTCGAGCGCCTGGTCGAGAAGGGCAAAATCGTCGCCAAAAAGGCCTACGCCGACTGGAGCCGCTTCGGCTTCTTCACCGGCACGCTGCACGAAGCGGCCGTCGAGCTGATCGAAATCCCCAAGCGGATGCTCACCGGCAAAAACTCCGCCGACATCCGCATGGTGGTGGACGCGATGGACTTGGCGTACTCCAAGGACCACATTGACACCTTCGTGATCGTGTCGGGAGATTCGGACTTCTCGCCCCTGGTGAGCAAGCTGAAAGAACTCGGCAAGCACGTCATCGGCCTCGGACTAGCCGATTCCACGTCGGAGCTGTTGCGCGACAACTGCGACGAGTTCATCTACTACGAAGACCTCGACCGCCCGCCGGTGGTGGCCATCGACTCCGATGTCCGCGTCCCGGAGACCAAGCGCAAGCTCTACGCGCTGCTGCTCGACAGCCTGCTGGCGCTGAAGCGCGAGAACAAGGAGGTAATCTTTTCGAGCATGGTGAAGGACACCATGAAGCGCAAAAAACCCTCGTTCAACGAGGAGTACCACGGCTACCGCACCTTCTCCGAGTTACTCGAAGACGCGGCGCGGCACGGCGTGGTCGAGATCGAGAAGCACAAGGCGAGCGGCACCTACGTGGTGGTGCGCTTCGGCTCGGAACTGCTGGGCGGGGCGCAACTGCTGCCGGCGGTTCCGGCGCGGCAACTGGCGCTTCCGCCCGAGCGCGCCGAACGTCAGGAGCGCTTGCCGGAGCGGGCCGAGAGGCCGGCCCGAGTCGAGCGCGAGCCGGAGCGGGCGCCCGAGCGGGTCGGCGAGCCGAAGAAAATTGTGTCGCTCCCCGGCCAGCCCCCCGCAAGGCCCGCCGCCCCCGCCGCCGGTGGCCGAGCCGGAGGACGACGGGGACGACGGCCGGCCGGTGCTGGGCCGCTCGCTGCTCGACGAACTGGACGACCTCGACGCGATCCCGTCGTACCGGCCGCAGGCGATCCGCAGTAAAGCCGACATCCCGACCAGCCGCCCGCCGCAGCCGCGCGAGACCCGCCCCGCCGCGGGCCGGCCCGCCCCGGCCCAGCCGGCCCCGCCGCCCCGCCGCCCGGCAGAAACCAACGGCGAGCCGCGCCGCGAGCGCGGCCGCGCCGAGCCGGCCCGCCCCGAGAAAGCCGAACCGCGCCGGGAGAGGGCCGAGCCGCGCCTGGAGCGCGACGAGGCCCGCGACGAGCCGCGCCCCAGCCGCCGCCAAGCCCCCGCCGCGCCGGCCAGGGCCGTGCCGCCCGCCCCCGCCCCGCGCCGCCCGGCGCCCGGCCCGGTCGATGACTTCTCGTCGGGGCTGGACCTGGACTAGCGGCTGGCCCTTCTCCATCTGATCCCCTCCCCCCTTAATTGAGGGGGAGGGGACAAGACTTCTCCCCCACTCGTGCGAGAGTCCGCCGTGCCCGCCCTGTTCGCCGCGACGCTCTTCGTCAGCGCCACACTGCTGTTCATGGTCCAGCCCATGGTCGGCAAGATGATTCTACCCTTACTGGGTGGGAGTCCGGCCGCGTGGAACACCTGCATGGTGTTCTTCCAGTCGCTCGTGCTGGCCGGCTACTTGTACGCCCACACGCTTACCACGCGGGTGCCGGTCGCCCGGCAGGTGTTCGTCCACCGCGTGGTGCTGGGTGTGGCCGTGGCGTGGCTGCTCGGCTCGGCCCTCTTATCGCCGGCCCACTCGCCGATCGCGGTGTTCCGCACCCTCGCGCCGCAGGGCCAGTCGAACCCCGTGCCCGGCGTCTTGGGCCTGCTCGGCATCGCCATCGGGCTGCCGTTCCTGGTGCTCTCGACGAGCGCCCCGCTGTTGCAGCGCTGGTTCTCGGAAACCCGGCACCCGAGTTCGTCGGACCCCTACTTCCTCTACGCCGCCTCGAACGCCGGGAGCCTGATTTCGCTGCTCGGCTACCCGCTGGTGATCGAGCCGCGCCTAACGCTCGTGGAGCAGGCCTGGCTGTGGGCCGGCGGCTACTTGGTGCTGCTGGTGCTGATCCGCCAGTGCAGCCGGGCGACCGCGCACCCGTACCCCGAGGCGCTCGCCGCACCGGCCCCCTCCGCCGACACTGGGGCGCTGCTCGACGCCGCGCCGCCGACCATTTGGCGCAAGCTCCGCTGGCTGGGGCTGGCGTTCGTGCCGTCGAGCCTGATGCTGGGCGTCACGTTCCACCTCACCACCGACGTGGCGTCGGTGCCGATGCTCTGGGTGATCCCGCTGGCGCTCTACCTGACCACATTCATCATCGCCTACTTGCGCACGCCGAGTTGGTTCCGCCCGGCACTCGTGTCGGTCGGGCCGGTGTTCGTTCTCCTGCTCGTGTTCGTACTCACCTCGCACGTACTGAGCGGGCAGGGGAATGCGTTCGCGGTGAACATGGTCCACCTCGTGACCTACTTCGTGGTGGCGCTGTTGATGCACACCGAACTGGCGTACCTGCGGCCCAACCCGCGCCGGCTGACCGAGTATTACCTCTGGATATCCGCCGGCGGCGTGCTCGGGGGCATCTTCAACGCGATGGTCGCGCCCGCGATCTTCAACGCCAACTTCGAGTACCCGCTCACCCTCGCCGCTGCGTGCCTGCTCATCCCCGCGCTCGACTCCGGCGCCCGGCGCGGGTTGAGTGAGCGCCTGTTCGGCAAGAACGCCGGCGCGGCGAACCTGGCGCTCGACTTCGTCTACCCCGCCTTCGTCGGCCTCCTCGCCTGGGCGCTCTGCACGAAGGTGGCGCAGTCCGTGCAGTTCGGCGAGGGGTGCGAGGCGGTCGCGGACTTCGTGAACCGCACGCTTACCTCGGCGGGCCTGAAACCCGTGGTGGCCGGGTCGAAGGTGATGCTGCTGGCGCTTTACGCCGTGCCGTGCATGCTCTGCTTCATGGCCATCGACCGCCCCATCCGCTTCGGGCTGGCCGTCGCGGCGATCCTCGGCTTCCACACCGTGCGCGAGTGGAACAACGAGGAGGCACTCTGGCGCGCCCGCAGCCCGTTCGGCATTCTGCACATCGAGGAGGACGTGCCCCGCGCTGCAGCGCCGGTGCCGTTCTACCGCCTCTTGCACGGCACCACGCTGCACGGCACCCAGGCGTCCGCGACCTACATCGACCCGGTGTACGACCACTTCCAACTCATCGGCGCCACCTCGCCGTGGCAGACGGTGGGGCTGCACGGCTGCCTGGAGTCGTGGGACGCCCGCCAGGAGCCGCTGACCTACTACCACCGCACCGGCCCCGTGGGCGACATGGTGCGCCAGGCCGAGTTGATTAGCCCCGGCGGTACCATCGGCATGGTCGGCCTCGGCACCGGCTCGGCGGCGGCTTACGCGCGGCCGGGTCAGGCCATGACCTTCTACGAGATCGACCGCGTCGTCGTCGATCTCGTCGAGAGCGGCAAATACTTCACCTATGTGCAAGCCGCCCGCGCTCGGGGCGCCGATGTCGAGATCATCCTCGGCGACGCCCGGTTGCAACTCGAGCGCTCCGACAAGAAGTTCTCGCTGCTCCTGATCGACGCCTTCAGCTCCGACTCGATCCCGGTGCACCTGCTCACCCGCGAGGCGATCGCGCTTTACAAGAGCCACCTCACCGAGCACGGCATCCTGGCGCTGCACATCTCCAACCGCTACCTGAATCTCGAACCCGTCGTCGCCGCGCTGGCCGAGGACGCGGGGCTAGTGTGCCAGCTCGGCCAGACCAACGACTCGCGCCGCTACCCCGGCAAGACGGCCGCGTCGTGGGTGGTGCTCGCCCAGCGCCCCGAGGACATCGAGCCGTTCGCCTACGCCCCCGACACCGATACCGCGCTGGGCGGCGTGGCCGGTGGCTATGCGTACCTGGTGTACAACCACCCGTGGAGCGGCATGAGCACCGACCCGGCGGTGCGCGTCTGGACCGACGACTTCTCGGACGTGCTGCGCGTCGTCACGGTGCCCGAGTTCCGCT
>CAXTPM010000187.1:0-8810 GCA_964245865.1 uncultured Fimbriiglobus sp.
CGCGCGGCGGGTAGACCGCGTCGGCCACCCCGCGCCCCGCCGCTTCGAGCGACTCCAGCATTTCGGGGAACAGGCACGCGAGTTCGCGCAGCATCCCCACGCTCTGCGAACCCTGCCCAGGGAACAGCACGCCCAACTTGCCTCGAGCCGAGCCGCTGCCGTAGCAGACTTCCGGCGGCAGCTTCACCGCCGGGCCGCGCAGCGCGGCCAGCGCCGCCGGCACTAACTCCGCGAGCGGCTTGCCGCCTCGGGACAAGACGAACACCAGCCGGTGTTCGGCCCGGATGTCGAATGACCGGCGCGACTCGCCGGCGCGGCGGGCCACGTCGTCCCACTCGGCGAGCCGGGCGAGCGGTTCCACGAGCGCCGCCAGCGCCGCCGCGCTCGGGGCGCCGAGTGCCAGCAACTCAACCGCGCCGTCCCAGTCGGGTTCGAGTTTGGCCGCGCCGTGCTCCTCGAGGACCGCGTGGAAGTTCGAGCCGCCGAAGCCGAACGCCGACACCGCCGCGCGCCGGGGGTGGCCCAGCGGGCTAGTGGTCCACGGCCGCATGTCGGTGTTCAGGTAGAACGGCGACTCGGGGTCGCGCAGCGGCTCGACCGGCGACTCGACCTTGATGGTCGGCGGCAGCACCTTGTAATGCAGCGCGAGCGCCGCCTTGATGAGTCCCGCCGCTCCCGCCGCGGCTTTCGTATGGCCGATCTGGCTCTTGACCGACCCCAGCGCGCACCACGGCCGATCTTGCCGAGTGGCGGCGCCGTAGACCTCGGCGAGCGCCTTGGCCTCCACGCCGTCGCCGACGCGCGTGCCGGTGCCGTGGGCCTCGACCAACTCGACGGTCGCCGGATCGACGCCGCTGGCTTCGTAGGCGTCCCGCAGGCACCGGACTTGGCCGGCGGCACTGGGCGCGTAAATCGCGTTCCCCTTGCCGTCGCTCGAAGTCCCGATGCCGCGCAAGACGGCGTACACTCGGTCCCCGTCGCGCTCGGCGTCGGCCAGGCGCTTCAGCACCAGCGTGCCGATTCCCTCGCCGAGAATCGTGCCGTCGCCGGTCGCCTCGAACGGCCGGCTGTTGCCCGTGGGCGAGAGCGCCGGGGTCTTCGAGAAGCACATGTACATGAAGATGTCGTTGAACGTGTCCGCCCCGCCGGTGACGACGACATCGGCCTTGCCGGACTGCAACTCCATCGCCGCGAGGTGCATCGCGCTTAGCGAGCTAGCGCAGGCGGCATCGACGACGCAGTTGGTGCCGTGCAGGTCGAGGCGGTTGGCGATGCGGCCCGCGACGACGTTGCCGAGCAGGCCGGGGAAGCTGTTCTCCTGCCACGGCACGTAGCTCTCGGCGATGCGCTCGACCACCTCGTCAGCCTGCTCCTTCGGCACCCCGGCATCGGCCAGTGCCCGGCGCCACTTGGGGTGCCCCAGCCGCGCGCCGAGCGGGATCACGAGTTCGGTGGTGCCCGTGACGCCCAGAATCACCGAGACGCGCGAGCGGTCCACGGCTTTGGGGCCGTCGAAGGCCACGCCGGCGTCGGTGAGCGCCTGTTTGGCGGCGACTAGCCCTAATAACTGAGTGGTGTCGGTCGCTTCGAGGTCGCGCGGGGCGATGCCGTATTCGAGGGGGTTGAAGTCCACGGGGGTGAGGAACCCCCCGCGGCGGGCGTAGGTCATGTCCGGGCGCTTGGGGTCGGCGTCGAAGTAGTCGTCGGGGTTCCAGTGCGACGCGGGGATCGGGCCGATGCCGTCGTCGCCGCGCTTGACGGTGCCCCAGAAGTGGCCGGGGCCGTTCGACTTCGGGAACAGGCAGCCGAGGCCGACGATGGCGAGGGGGGCGAGCGGTTCGGTCGAGGTCTTCAAGGGAGTCCGTCTCGGGCAGAGGAAATCAATGTTGGAGTGTGCGGCGGATTAGCCGAGGCGGCGGGCGAGGTCGTCGGCCCCCAGGGGTCGCGCGTCGAACGCCGCGTCGGGCAGGCCCACGCCTTGTTGGGCGAGCGACTGCCGGCGCAGGTGCACGCACGCGCCGTACAGCAGGTTCAGGGCGACCGGCACCACGGCGCGGTTCTCCGGGCGCTCCAAGGCTGTGGCCTTGGTCCACTCGTTGAACGCGCCCATCGAGGGGCCGCACCAGACCTGGTAGTCCAGTTGCCGCGACGGCTCGCCGGCGTTCGCCCAGCGGCTACTGAGGCCGAGGTACCAGCGGAACACCAGCGCCATCTTGTGCCGCGCGTCCGACTCGGCCTTGGCGACTTGAGCGGGGTCGCGCTTGGCGAAGAACTCGGCGGTTTCCGCCCAGACTTCGCCGAAACTGCGCCGCAGGATCGTCTTCTCGACTTGGACGCGCTCGGCCTCCGGGACCGCCTCCCAACTGCCGAATTGCCGGTAAATCTCGTAGAGCCGCCCGCCGCGCATGGCGAACATGGTGCCGCGCTTGAGTACCTGCACCTTGACGCCCATCTCGAACATGTCGGCGGCCGGGGCCATCGCCACGTCGGCCTGGCCGGCCTCCGCGAGTATCTTGCGCACGGCGTCCGACGACCCCGACTCGACGCAGGCCTGGTTGATTGAACCCGTGACCACATACGCGGCGCCCATGCTGAACGCCGCGGCCATGCCCGCCGGGGTGGCCAGCCCGCCCGCGAGGCCGACGCGCACCGGCACCGCGAACGGCCGCTCCGACTGCAGCCGGTCGCGCAGGGCCAACAACGTGGGGAGCAGCGTGATCGCCGGGCGGTTGTCGGTGTGCCCCCCGGAATCGGCCTCGGCCGTGAGGTCGTCGCACATCGGCACCTGCGCGGCGAGTTCGGCCTGCTCGGCGGTGACGCGCCCCTGGCGCAACAAGTCCTGGACGATTCGCGCCGGCGGGGCCGACAGGAACGGCGTGGCGACTTCGGTGCGCGACACCTTCGCAATCACGCGGTTGGCGATGCTCACACTGCCGTTTGGGCCGCGCGACAGCCCCGAGACGCGGTAGAACACGATCGCCGGGGTGAGGGCGAGATAGGCCGACGCCTCCACGATGCGCACCCGGTGCCGCAGGTACAACTCCGCCACCGCCATCTCGTGCGCCGGCTCGTTGGGGCTGTGGATCAGGTTGAAGCACGCCGGGCCGTCGCCGAGGGCGGTGCGCGTTTGGCGGATGGCCTCCTCGACCCGCGCCAGGCTCAGCCCCGCCGCGCCGAAGCTGCCGAGCATCCCGGCGTTGCCCATCGCCTCGACGATGCGCACGCTGGCGATGCCGTTGGCCATCGCCCCGGTCATGTGGGCGTAGCGCAGGCTGTAGGTAGCGCGGAACGCCGGGTCGCCGAGGTCTTGCGGCCGCAGGGCCGGGGCGTAGGCAAGTAGCGGGAGCGATCCCGGCGGGCACGCGCCGCCGATTTGGGCGGTGCCACCGCCGGCCACGGCCACGCCCCGCGGCGTGCGCACCACCGCGACGGGACTCGCCACGTCGGCCAGCAGTTCGCGCATCGCCCCGGCATCGGTGGCCGGCGCGGCGGGTCCGGGCGCGTACCACCCGGCGGCGGGGCGGGTCGGTTCGGCGGGCGCGAGTGGCGCGCGGGCAAGCAGTTCGGCCATCGCATTCCGGCGGGCAAGGGGGGCGGCGCTATTCTAGGCGCCGGGGCGGCATTTTAGCCCGCCGGTGGGGAGTGGACCAGACGGGGCGGCAAACTCGCCGGGGAACGCCCCGCCTCAGAACGGCCCGTCCCACACGTGCCGCCGGCACTCCGGCCACAGGGCTTCGAGTTCCGCGAGCAGCCAGCCCCCGACCGTGATCGACCCCTCGTGCGAGACGTAGACCACCCAGTCGAACCCCGCCGACGACCAGTAGCGCTCGCCGTGGTAGCACGGGTCGAACAACTCGACATCCTGCACGGCGTCCGGCCCCTCCTCGCGGAACTCGAAGACTCGCGCGACCCCGCGCTGGGCTAGTGTTTCGCCCAGCGCGTCGGCCAATCCCGCCGCCGCGTCGAAGGCGTCCTCCCGGAACGCCGCCACCCCCGTGACAGGCGACCCCGAGAGCGGGTACCAGTATTGGCTCGTGATCCCCCAGCGCTCGGCCAGGCCCGCCCAGATGACACGCGCTTCGTCCTCGCCCAGCACGCGGCGGTACGGGAGCGGCTCGGTCGCGGCCACGTCGGCCGGCGACAGGGCCGCGACGTGCCGGCAGAACGCCGCGCGCTCATCGACCGACGCCGGGTACTCGGTCGCTCCCGTGGCGGGCAGGGTCATGACATCGCCCGCCGACCGGCCCGCCGCGACGAGCCGCGCTCGGGTCGCCGCGAAGTCGGCCAGTTCGTCCGGGTCGATCCGCTCCAACTCGTCGCGCACGGCATTCAGGAGGATGTAGCGCGGGAAGGTGTCGAGCGCTTCGGGGGTGTAGCCGCCGCCGTGCCGCGCCGCGTGGCGCTCGTCGAGTCCGGCGTAGCGCGTCATCCAATGGCCGTACCGCTCCGCGCAGTAGCGCCGGGCGGCGGTGTGGAGCGCTTGGGCCGCGTTCATCGGCAACTCCTGAGTCCCGGCGAGGGGGGAACCCGGCCGGCGCCCGTCAGAACAACTCCGCCCGCCCCGGAAACCGCCGCGTTAGTTCCGAATGCCCCTCCGAACTCAGCCGGTTCGAACCCACGACTAGCCGCCGGATGGGCGAGTCCCGCCCCAACCGATCGGAGAGTTCATACGCCGACTGGTCCGTCAACTCGTTGGCCCGCAGGTCCAACTCCTCGACGCGCCGCAGCACGCCCGTATTCAGGAGCGCGATTACCCCGCCGTCGCCGAGCGCGTTGTGCGACAGGTCGAGCGACTTCAGCCGGGTGAACTGGCCCCACGGGATCACGCGCACGCCGGACTCGCCGATCAGGTTGCGCGACAGGCTCAGCGACTCCAGCTCGCGCCACCCCGCCCACGCCGCACTCAGCCCCGGCTCGTTCGACTCCACGCGCG
This sequence comes from uncultured Fimbriiglobus sp., assembly GCA_964245865.1. Lineage (GTDB taxonomy): Bacteria > Planctomycetota > Planctomycetia > Gemmatales > Gemmataceae > Fimbriiglobus. The sequence continues at coordinate 4,934 of CAXTPM010000187.1, forward strand.
AGCTGAAGTCGCGGCTGGTGAGGTCCAGACGAGTCACGAAGCCCAGGTTCGGCACCCCCGGCCAGTCGCGCCACGAGTCGTAGACACCCCGCACGATGACTGTCGGGCGCGGCCGGAGTTCGGGGAAGTGCGGGGCGACCGCGAGGGTCTGCTCCCAGGCCAAGTCCAGGCGCGTGAGGAACCCGCGCTCGAACAGCGCCGCCCCGACGCCCTCGGGGAGCGGCACCGGGGCCAACTCGCTCAGGTGGTTGTCGAGCAACTCCTGCTGCCGCACCCACAGGTGAACATGCGCGTTGGCCACCGCCCGCGGCCCGCGCTCCAGGGGTGCGAGGCGGCACTGCAATCGGATGAACTCCGCGCGGTTGGCTTCGCCCCGCTCCTCCAGGTAGTCGGCGTAGACCAGGCGCGGCAGGTCGCCCGCCGGGTCCGCCTCGATCGCGGCGAGTAGCCCAGTCTCGTCGGTCGATGTCGCCACGACGCCCCCCGTTCCGCCTACTAGACCGCGCGCGCCACGACACACTTCAGGTACCCCGTCTCGCGGCACGCCGCCGAGACGGGGTGGTCGGCCGACGCCCCGCGCCGCTCCAGAATCTGCACGTCGCGCCGGCCCTGGGTGGCGACCTGCACGATCACGTCCTCGAACTCGGCCTGCGTGATGAGGCCGGTGCAGCAGCACGTCACCAGGATGCCGCCGGGGTTCAAGAGCTTCAGCGCGTGCTGGTGCAGCTTCCGGTACCCCGCGAACGCCTTCGGGAGTGCCGCGCGGTTGCGCGCGAACTTCGGCGGGTCCAACACCACCAGGTCGAACTTCTGCCCCTCGCCCGACATGCGCGGAAGCTCGACCAGCGCGTTGCCGTGCGCGAGTTGGACCTGCGGGAGGCCGTTCAACTCGGCGTTCGCCTTGGCCAGCCCCAGCGCGGCCTCGGACGCATCGAGGCAGACCACCTCCGACGCGCCCCCCTTGGCGGCACTCAGCCCGAAGCCGCCGGAGTAGCAGAACGCGTCCAGCACCCGGCGCCCGCGCGCGAGTTCCCCGACCCGGCGCCGGTTGTCGCGCTGGTCGAGGTAGTAGCCGGTCTTCTGGCCCTCGGCGAGGTTCACGCGCACTTGCAGGCCGTTCTCGCGGATGACCAGCCCCTCGGGCGGCACCTCGCCGGCGAGCAGGCCGTCGTGGAGTTCGACGCCTTCGAGGGCGCCAACGCCCTTCTCGGTGCGGAGGTAGACGCCCCTCGCCCCAGTCTCTTCCATCAGGATGCGGGCGATCGACTCCCGCCGCGCGGCCAGCCCGAGGCCCGTGAACTGGCAGGTGAGGTAGTCGCCGTAGCGATCGACCACCAGCCCGGAGAGTTGGTCCGCCTCGCTGAACACCACGCGGTAGGCGGCGCCTTCCCCGCTGGCGAGGCCCAGCACGTCGCGCCGCAGCACGATCGCCGACCGGATGCGCTCGCGGAACAACTCGTCGTCGATCGGCTGCGACTGCTTCCACGAGTACAGGCGCACCGCGATTTTCGACTGCTTGTTGTACAGCCCGAACGCGATGAACTGCCCCGTGGTGGTGCGCAACTCCACCTCGGCCCCGTCGGCCGGGTCGCCCGACACCGCGTCAATTGCCCCGGCGAACACCCACGGGTGCCGGCCGAAGTACACCGGCGCGCGCTCGCGCTTGACCACCACCACGCCGCGCTCGGCCACACGTCACCTGAAGTTAAACTTGCTGCACGAGGCGGAAGTAGGACAAGGCGCGGTGCGTCGGCGTCGGCTCGCCGACGGCCCCGAGTAAAGCCCGCACGCGCACCAGCAGTTCGGTCTTGTTGATCGGCCGCGTCACGAAGTCGTCGGTGCCGACCTCGACCGCGCGCTCGATGTCGGTCGGCTGGTCGAGCGCCGTCACCATTAGCACCCCCACGCGGCTCGTGGCCGGGTCGGCGCGAAGGCGCTTGCAGACCTCGAAGCCTGAGATTTTCGGCATCATCACGTCCAGCAGCACCACGTCGGGCCGGAAGCTAGTCGCCTCGCGCAAGGCTTCCTCGCCGTTGGTGGCGATGCGCGTCTCGTGGCCGCTGCCGTCCAGGTGCGCTTCGAGCAGTTCGGCGTTGGCGCGGGTGTCATCGACGATGAGGATGCGGGCCATCACTCGCTACTCGGTGGCGCTCGGGTCGAAAGGGACATTGTATCGCCGGGCGGCGGGGCGGGGGCCGCTTCGGCGAAGTTCTCGAACCTCCCCGCAAGTTCGGCATCGTGCGAGAGTAGTAAAAAGTGCGCTGAGGCATCGTAGCACACATCTGATACGATGTGACCTTGACGGCACATGATGGCGAGGCCGCGCGCCACCGACGCCGGCGTGACGTTGCGGTCCCGCCCGCCCCACACGACGAGTGCCGAGAGTTGCCGCAGCCCGGCGAACCGGCGCGACATCAGTACGTCGGGTTCGAGCGTCGGGCAGACTAAGATCAGACGCGCGCCCGGCGGCGAATGGAGTGCTGCCCGCGCCGCGCCGGCGCCGCCCTGGCTGTAGCCGCACAGCACCACGGGCTTGCCGGGCACGGCGTCGGCGAGCGCGCGCCGAATGACGGTGCTGGCGCCGCGCGCCTCCCAGTTGCCGTGCCCAAAGCTCGGAGCGATCAGGCGATAGCCGAGGCGCGCCGCGAGCGATTCCCAGGGGGAAAGCATCGCGCGCCAGTTGGGGCCGTGGCCGTGGAAGGCGACGACGGTGCCGCGCGGGGCGCCCGGCGGGTCGAGGCGGAAGGCGTGGCCGAAGTCGGGCCGGCCGCAGAGGATCGCGCGGAGTTGGCGGGCGGCGACGCGATCGAGTGGTGGGCGGGTTTGCGACTCGGCGACCCACCGGGCGAGCGTGAGGCGGGCGGCTTTAGCCTCGGCACGGGGGACGAGGCCGGGGACGCGGCTGGCGGCGGCGAAGAGAGCGAGGAGGGCGCGGTCTTCGCTCGGCACGCGCTGCCCTCGCTTCATGTATCCTAAGCAGGGGGCGTCAGCCCTCCGAGCGAGCGCGCTGCTTGTGGCGAGCCGTAAGTGTTCGACAGGCTCGGAGGGCTGACGCCCCCGCTCAGGATACGGAGGCCACCCACCGATGCGCACCTGGCAGGCCCACAAAGGCGGCGTGATGACGCTGGCGTTCAGCCCCGACGGCCGGGCGCTGGTGAGTGCCGGCAGCGGCGAGCGGAACCTGGCGGTCTGGGACGCGCTGGGCGGCAGGCGGCTGCGGGGCATCGCCCCACCGCCGGAGTCACTTTTGGGCGACGCTATCGCCCTGCCGACGTGCCTGGCGTTCAGCGCCGACTCGCGCCACCTCGCCGTCGGCTACGGCGGCGTGGTTGGCGTCACCGAGTGGCAAAGGCCCGGCGCGGCGTGGGCCAACCGCCGCTCCCTAGTCTGGCCTCGCCGGCTCGCTAGCGTTCGCCCCGGCGCCCGAGGCGCCCGGCGCCGTGCCGGACCTCTGGTTCGCGGGCGATAACCGCGTCGGCGGGTTTAGCGACTGGGACTCGGCCGGGCCGCGACGGCGCACCCGGCCGCTCGGGCAGCGCGGCAAAGGTCTCAAGCCCTCGCACGTGGTGGTGTCGCCGTGCGGCCAGTGCGTCGCCTCGAACGGCAAGTTCGGTTCGGTCGTCTGGGACGCCGTCGGCGAGGCGAAGTTCGCCCGGCCGCACCCCGCGCGCTCGCACAACGGCCCGCTGGCGTTCAGCCCCGACTCGGACACGCTCGCGCTGGCACACGGCAACAAGGTGACGCTCTGGGACTTCGCCACGGACAGTACGCCGCTGGAGCTAGTCGGCCACAAGTACGCGGTATGGGGCGTCGGCTTCAGCCCCGATGGCATCCAAGTTCACACCGTCTCCAGCGACGGCACGCAGCGCACGTTCGA